>NZ_AZFH01000111.1:0-2246 GCF_001435735.1 Ligilactobacillus equi DSM 15833 = JCM 10991 | reverse complement strand
ATGAATGACGCTAAGAGTGCCGTTGCTTCTTTGGAAAGTGAAAAGCAAAAACTCGAGCAAGCGGTAGCCAATGCACAAAAAACGTTAGGGAATGACCATGTTAAGCAAGAACCTAACAAAAAAACAACAACTTCAGTTGCTGATGCGCAAAAGATTGTCACAGAGGTAAGCCACGATTACCAAAGCCAAGTTAAAGCTATTAATGATGCCGTGTCTGTTGGTGAAAAAGTTAACTCTGCTAATGACCAATTGAGCACTTTAATTGACAAATACAATGAATTAGCTAAGGAAGTTGGGCAAAAGGAACTCGATAAAAATACCTCTAAGTCATTTGAAAACTTGTCAGACAACGCGTTAAATAAGCAAAAGGCAGACTTACAAAAGCAAATTGCTATTTTGCAAGCACAGGTTGATGAAAAGAAAGCTAATGTATTAGTAAACAATGCAATCGAGAATGCTAATAAAGGTATTTTCACCGCTAATGCTATTAATGTGTCAGTAGATTATTTTGAACGTGACTCTGGAAAAAAAGTTACTGAAATTGCTCCTTATTCGGGAAGTGGTGGAACTGTTAAAGACTTGATTGACTTTAACAGTAAAGTTTCTTTCAGCGTAGATGCAAGTAAAGTAAAACGTGGAAGCTCTGTAGCTATTTTTCAAGAAAAAACAGAGACTAACTCTAATGGTTGGAATAAAGATAATGGTAGTGACTTAATCCAAGGAGCATCAGTATATGATTCAACTAACAAATTAATTGGTGTTATTAAAAAGACTCCTTATTCGGATAGTAACATCAGAACGTATTACGTAGTTGTTGAAAACGAACCTTCTCAAACTAATACAGTCGGTTTACAAAATTTTGTTATTTCAAAAACTGGTGGGTCAATAAATTATGATATGCCAGCTAGTTTTTTCAATGGATTAACAAATGGTTTAAAAGGTACTATCACCTATAATCAAATGGATGGCAAGGAAATCGCCAAATTAAACGTTAATATCCCACAAGCTAATTTCAAAAGAACACAAGTCCTTCCGGCGACATATATTCAAAATGCGTCTGAATCAGAAAGTAACTTCCACCGCAGTGCTAATGGAGCAGGCGCATACGTTGCTTTATCTGGTATGTATCACCATGTTACAGGGTCTATGGCAGACGCAGATACTGATGTAGAGTCGTATGCTCCAACTTACAAAGAAGCAACAAACTCGCAAAGTAACTATCAATTTGTACAAGACTTATCGGTTTCAACAGATGGAATTAACCCTGTATTACCATCTAGTAATTTTTCAAATGTTGGCGACAAAGGACAATTGGGTATACGAGTACGTTGGAATCCAGTCAGTGCTGATAATCACACAATGTCAGAAACTATTGAAGCTAGAGATACTGAGGCACATTTATACGCACAAGCAGATGCTCATGATTGGTTAAGTGTTCCTTTCTTAAGAGTTGAAAATGGTAAAAATGCTGAGGAACTTCAAAAAATATTAAACGAAACGCCAACAAAAACTCAAGGTTTGATTTCATATACTGATGATAGTATGACCCATGCAATAATGGTATACAACGTTACAAAAGATTTCTTACAAAAAGCTACGTATACTGGGGTTTCTAATACTTTAAAAAAGTCATTCTACCTAGCATCATTAAGTCCTGAAGAACGTAAACAAGCTGAAGCCAATACTCTTGCTTTTTATAGCAAGGGTAGCGCTATTGACGGTTTATCACGAGTAGACTTTTGGGGAGCACTTCTATTATTTACTTATCCTGAAAAAGAGTACACAATCAAAAATCATGCTTACACTTTAAATACTTCAGGAGATTATAAAGTTGATGTGAGCGAAAATTATACAAATGTTCCTATTGTTCACTTAGCTCAAGGGCAAAGTGGTGTAATTGTTCACTACATTGATGGGACAACTGGAAAAGATATGCAAGTTACGGATTACAGTATTGGCAATCCGGGACAAGCTCAAGCTATTAAACCAAGTGAAAAATTAGGTTGGAATATTACTACTGACGGAGCTAAATACCCTAGTGGCGTTAAGACAGTCGAATCAGATACCAATGTAAATTACCCTTCAGAAGGTACATGGGCTGATTACTACATCGTTTACATGCCGTTAGACGTAAAAGCTATTGGTGGCTTATATGACAAACCAACGGTTACGTATTCCCTAAATGATGTAACAGTCACTCCAGATACTGTAAATTATCACTATGATAATTTCACTCCATATGCTGA
>NZ_AZFH01000110.1:0-8910 GCF_001435735.1 Ligilactobacillus equi DSM 15833 = JCM 10991 | reverse complement strand
GTCTTTATGCGAAAAATGCTTCGATGAAGTGTTCAATTTATTTATTGCAATCTGCCTTTAAAAAATGTGCCTGCAACTTAGCCACTGGTGCAAAATCGCGCGTGTGGTAAGTCACATCAATCGCTTGGTCACTGGTATCCACAATTGCATAGGTACCCTGTAAGCTAGCATAAGCTCCTCGTGGATAAGAAATGCTCCCTGGATTGAGGTAAATCACCCCATTAAGCTTTTGCACACCTAATTGATGAGTATGCCCAAAAAAGACCAGGTTGGCTCCTTTTTCATGGGCTAACTCTTCCAAATGATTTAACCCAAAGTTTACCTGATAAAGATGACCATGGGTCATTAAAATCCGATCGTCTCCGTGACGATATTCTACAACTTTGTCATACCCCGGATCATAGTCACAGTTACCTGTAACCACAGCGAAATCTTGCCATAATTCATCATCGCTCGCTAACTCTGAATCTCCACAATAAAACATGGCATCAACTTTTCCTCGATAATAATCGCGCAATTTCACTAAAATATCACGATCATAGTGACAATCACTGACAACTAAATAACGCATCTTAATCCCACCAATCTGCTAGCTGTGTCATTAATTTCCGCAAAGCTATGCCCCGATGGCTAACTTCATTTTTTTCATCCTGACTTAACTCTGCGAAAGTCTTACCTAATTCAGGATAGAAGAATAAAGGGTCATAACCAAAACCGGCTTTCCCACGTTTGGCATGTAAGATTTTCCCATAAGCATCCCCTTCTACGACCAAAGGGTCTTTGATAGGACTCGTCACAACCACAGAACAATGGAAATGAGCTGTTCTTTTATCATCGGCCACTTCTGCTAAGTTAGCTAAGAGTTTTTCATTATTCTTATCATCATCGTGGTCACCAGCATAACGCGCTGAGTAAATTCCTGGTTCACCATTTAAGGCATCGACCACTAAGCCTGAGTCATCTGCTAAAACTGGCATTTGCAGAAAATCTGATAAAGTTTGGGCCTTCTTTAAGGCATTTTCCGTAAAGGTCTGCCCATCTTCCACAATTTCTGGCGCATCTTTTACATCGGCCAAAGTCTTAACCTTAATCCCTAAAGGAGCAAACATAGCCGCGTATTCACGAGCTTTGCCTTGATTTTTTGTGGCAATTACGATTTCTTTCATTCTGTCACCCATCCTCTTTTGCTTTTGCCCCTATTATAGCAATTTTTTCTTAAAAAGAAACTACCCAACACTGAGAAAAATCTCTCCTAAAAAGTTTTTCCTTTTTGAAATTATCAGGGTATAATGAATAGTGAGACTAATTACGGAGGATAAAAACTGTAATGAAGGAAAACTTCTACCAAATTGCCATTAAAAACGGCCAACTACCAAATCTACTACTGCGTGACGCACTTCTGCCAGAAATTCTCGGAAATGATAACCAAATTTTATATTGGGCAGGTAAGGCGCTCGCTCGAAAATTTCCTTTGTTTAACTTTGCTGATATTCCAACTTTCTTCGCCCAAGCCGGTTGGGGAGATTTACGCTTATATAAAGCTAACAAAAATCGCAAAATCTATCAGTTAAGTGGTGCAAATGTTAAAACACGTTTGGAAGAAAATAAAGAAGCTGAGTTTTTACTAGAAGCCGGTTTTTTAAGCGAAAGTATCCAAACCATCGAAGGCTACATAACCGAAACGGAAATTTCTGAAGTTAACCTTAAAAAGCATGTGGTCACTTTAAGTGTCCAAAGTGATCATAGTGAAATCCTAGACTTTGAACTTGACAGTCAACCAAACTTTCTTGAACTCATCCCAGAACACAACATTGCCTCTTCAGAGCTTAAAACAACAGGTACAGCTACCGTAGAAAATGAATAGCACCAAAAAGTCGCAAGTCAAAAACTTGCGACTTTTTCTTATTTACCGGCGATTTTAATCCGGTTGATGGCTCTCTTAAGAGAAACTTCAGCCCGGTGTAATTCGTCAATATTGTGACCTTCTTTAGCCTCGGCAATCCGGCGTTCTGCACGCTCTTTGGCACGTTGCGCCCGGTTAGCGTCGATATTTTCCCGACGTTCTGCTGCAGAAGCCACAATTGATAAAGTGTTGTGAGAAAATTCCATGAAACCACCACTCACAGCAATTTCATCATAAGCATCTTCTCCGACCTTTACCCGTACCTCGTCAATCGCTAAAGCAGCGAGTGTTGGCACGTGATTAGGCATAATCCCGATTTCACCAAGGGTTGTTTTGCAAACGACCATAGTGGTTTGGTTTTGATAAACCGAACCATCTGGTGTAACCACATCAACCGTTAATACAGGCTTTTCATCCATGGGAAAAACCTCCTTAGTTGTTGGCTAATTTTTTGGCTTTTTCAACAACATCTTCGATTGGACCAACCAAACGGAAGGCTTCTTCAGGAAGATCATCGTATTTACCATCAAGAATTTCTTTGAAGCCACGTACGGTTTCACTAACCGGAACATATGAACCTGGAAGACCTGTAAATTGTTCCGCCACGTTAAAGCTTTGTGACAAGAAGAACTGAATCCGACGCGCACGGGCAACAACCACTTTTTCTTCGTCAGACAATTCGTCCATCCCTAAGATTGAAATAATATCTTGTAATTCACGGTAACGTTGTAAAACGTGTTGAACTTCAGTCGCCACTTGGTAGTGTTCTTCACCTACAATTTCTGGAGAAAGCGCTGATGAAGAAGATGCCAATGGGTCAACGGCTGGGTAAATACCTTGTTGGGTCAAAGAACGTTCCAAGTTAGTTGTGGCATCCAAGTGAGCGAATGTTGTTGCTGGCGCAGGGTCAGTGTAGTCATCGGCAGGCACGTAAACAGCTTGAATAGATGTAACTGACCCCTTCTTAGTTGAAGTAATCCGTTCTTGTAATTGACCCATTTCAGTGGCCAAAGTTGGTTGGTAACCAACGGCAGAAGGAATCCGCCCCAAGAGGGCAGAAACTTCAGAACCAGCTTGAGTGAACCGGAAAATGTTATCAATAAACAAGAGCACATCTTGACCATCAACATCACGGAAGTATTCCGCAATTGTCAAACCAGTCAAAGCAACCCGCATCCGAGCTCCAGGTGGCTCGTTCATTTGACCAAAGACCATGGCTGTTTTTTCCAAAACACCAGATTCTTTCATTTCGTAGTAAAGGTCATTCCCTTCACGTGTCCGTTCACCAACACCAGTAAACACAGAAATACCATTGTGTTCTTGTGCAATGTTGTGAATTAATTCTTGGATTAAGACGGTCTTACCAACACCGGCACCCCCGAATAACCCAATCTTACCACCTTTAATGTATGGGGCAAGTAAGTCAATAACTTTAATCCCTGTTTCAAGGATTTCTGTACTTGTGTTCAATTCATCATAATCTGGTGCATCTCTATGGATAGGGTTACGCTTGTGATCAGCGGAGAATTCTTCCCCATTATCAATAACTTCACCTAAGACGTTAAATACCCGACCCAATGTATCTTCACCAACAGGAACAGAAATTGGGGCACCAGTATCTTCTACTTCGGCACCACGTTGAAGTCCATCAGTGGAATCCATGGCGATGGTCCGCATAACACCATCTCCCAATTCCAAAGTAACTTCAATCACCAATGATGTTCCATCAGCACGCTTTACACGTAAAGCATTATTAATTTCTGGTAATGATTCATCGACAGGGAATTGAACGTCAACAACAGGTCCGATAACTTGAACTACTTTACCAAGACTCATTAGTTAAATTCCTCCTGTTTATTAATTTAAGGCTGCTTGAGCACCCGTAATTTCGGTAATTTCCGTGGTAATTGCACTTTGACGTGCACGGTTATACTGGAGCTCAAGTGTAGAAATCAATTCGTCAGCGTTATCTGTAGCTGACTTCATTGATGTTGAACTTGAAGCATGTTCAGCTGTTTTAGCATCTAAAATTGCTCCATAAACCAAACTTTCGGCGTATTGAGGAAGAATAACTTCCAAAATTGCGTCTTGAGAAGGTTCCGTTTCATAATCAGCAGAAATTCCTTGTGCATCAGGTTCGTTGAAATCATCGTCCCCCATATTTTCCGCAGAAATTGGGAGCATTTTTTCCGCTCGAAACGCTGATGTTAAAGTGTTAACGAAGTGGTTATAGCAGACATAAAGTTCATCATACATGCCACTGTTGTACATCGTAACAATCGAGTTAACAATTGGACGTACTTCTCTGAAGGTAGGAATGTCACCTACCCCACGATATTCGTAACCAACTTCGAAGCCACGTTTTTTAAAGAAGTCAGCTCCGGTACCACCGATAGCTAAAATCACAACACCATCTTTACCCTTTGGTACCTTATTAATCAAGTCCAAAGTTTGCTTGATAACATTAGAATTATAGCTACCAACTAATCCCCGGTCTGACGTAATCACAACAATCCCAATCTTTTCAACGGGACGTTGTTTTAGCATTCCTAGTGTGCTTACTTGACCATCTGTGACAGTACCACCTGCAGCCACACCATTTAAAAGGTGAGACTTAGCTAAGTGCGTAATCACACTCCGAATTTTTGAAGCATAAGTTTGATATGAAGCCGTGTGCTTTTGGATTTGGCTTAACTTGGCCGTTGATACCATTTGCATGGCCCGCGTAATTTGTTGGGTCCGCTTCGTTGAATCAATCCGACGCTTAACTTCCTTTAAGGACGCTGGCATACATCTTCACCGTCCCTTCTTAGTTAGCTGAACCTTGGAATGATTGTGCAAAGTCCTTAATTGCAGCATCCATCTTATCAGTGTCAGGTAATTGACCACTTTCACGGATAGTAGCAAATAAGTCCGCGTGATTACTTTCAAAGAAATCAAATAATTGATCTTGGAATGGTAAGATATCCTCTAAAGCAACAGCATCCAAGAAGCCGTGAGTCAAGGCATATAAAATTACAACTTGTTTTTCAACAGCTAATGGCTTGTGCAATGGTTGCTTCAAGACTTCCACCGTCCGACGACCACGGTTCAACTTGGCTTGGGTTGCTTCATCTAAATCAGAACCAAATTGCGCAAAGGATTCTAATTCACGGAAGGAAGCAAGGTCCAGACGTAAAGTCCCGGCAACCTTCTTCATAGCCTTGATTTGGGCAGAACCCCCAACCCGAGAAACAGATGTCCCGGCATCAATAGCTGGACGAACTCCGGCATAGAAGTTGTCAGAATTCAAGAAGATTTGACCGTCAGTAATAGAAATTACGTTAGTTGGAATGTAGGCGGAGACGTCCCCGGCCTTAGTTTCGATAAATGGTAAGGCCGTCATTGAACCGCCACCTAATTCATCACTTAACTTAGCAGCCCGTTCCAATAAACGTGAGTGCAAGTAGAAAACATCCCCAGGGTAAGCTTCACGACCAGGTGGACGACGTAAAATCAAAGATAATTCACGGTAAGCATCTGCTTGCTTGGATAAATCATCATAAATGATTAATACATGCTTGCCATTAAACATGAATTCTTCACCCATTGCTGCCCCAGCATATGGAGCTAGGTAAAGCATTGGGGCTGGTGATGAAGGACCAGCAGAAACGACAATCGTGTAGTCCAAAGCACCTAAACGGCGTAAAGTTTCTACTTGCGTCCGGACAGTTGATTCTTTTTGACCAATCGCAACATAGATACAAATCATGTTTTGGCCTTTTTGGTTCAAAATAGTATCAATGGCCAAAGATGTTTTACCAGTCTTCCGGTCACCAATAATCAATTCCCGTTGCCCACGTCCAATTGGCACTAAAGCATCGATGGCTTTAATCCCTGTTTGGAGTGGTTCTTCAACAGACTTACGTTCCATAACACCAGGAGCTTTACGTTCAATTGGTCGTGTTTTCGTTGTCTTAATTTCACCTAAACCGTCAATTGGTTGACCTAAAGGATTAACAACCCGACCAATCATTTCTTCCCCAACAGGAACTTCCATAATACGGCCAGTCCGCTTAACCGTATCACCTTCACGAATGCCTTTATAAGCACCTAAAATAACAATCCCGACATCACCGGTTTCAAGGTTTTGGGCCATCCCGTAAGTCCCGTTAGAGAACTCTACTAATTCACCGGCTAAGGCATTGTCTAAACCGTTGGCGCGGGCAATCCCATCCCCAACATAAGTTACAGTCCCTACCTCAGCAACATCAAGGTCGCTTGTGTAGTCGGCCAATTGTTGTTTAATTAAGGCACTGATTTCTTCAGCCTTAATGCTCATAAAAGTCTCACCTCTTTATTTTAGTAATAAGCGTTTAACGCGTTCAATTCTTGTTTTGATAGAGCCATCGTAGATGTAGTCGCTTGATTGTAAAATCACACCACCCACGATACTTTCATCAATGACTGGAGTCAAAATTACTTCTTTGGCCCCGACAACTTGAGCAAATTTATCTGCTAGACGTTGTTTTTGAGTGGCATCGAGTTCAATTGCCGTTGTAACAATTGCCCGCACAATTTTTTGGTCTTGGTCATATAGCTTCTTAAATTCTGCCACAACTTCACCTAATTGTGTGATTCGGCCCGCATCAAACAACATTTTGATCAGATTTTGACTGAGCTCATTTGCTCCGGCAATCAACTGGTTCACTAAATCTTGTTTGACACTTAACTTAATAGCAGGGCTCTCCATAAAAGTTACAAAATCGGCTTGACTCGAAATACCATCTGCAAGTTGAGTTAAGTCGTCATTAACTTGGACTAAGATGTCTCTTTGCTTAGCAAGTTCAAAGACCGCTCGGCTGTAACGACGCACAACCGTTAAATTATTTGTTGCCATCTTGCTTCCCCAACCCTTCAATGTAAGCATCTACTAATTGTTTATGATCAGCAGCACTTAGTTCTTTTTGGATAATCTTAGAAGCAATCGCAACAGATAACTCAGCCACGTCATTTTTCACCCCATCTAAGGCTTCTTGACGCTCTTGTTGAATATCTTTTTGTGCATTGTCTTTTAAAGTCTTCACTTCTACATGTGCAGCTTCGACAATTTTAGCACTTTGTTGCTTACCATTTTCTTTAGCGCGGTCGATAATTTGTGATGCTTCTGTTCGTGAATCCTTTAAAGCAGCTTCACGTTGAGCAGCTAATTCGGTCGCTTTTTGCCGGGCATCTTCGGCAGCGTCTAAATCGTCAGCAATCTTTGTAGCCCGCTTATCCATCATATCTGTAACTGGACCCCAGGCAAACTTTTTGATTAAAGCCAATAAAATTAGGAACATTACGAGGTAAAAGATAAAATCACCCCAGGCAATGCCTGATTCGGCTTCCGCTGCACCTAATAAAAATGCTACGTTCATTTAGCGACACCTCCTTTAACACAATAATTCATTTGTATTGTTACGATTATGCTGCGTATAACATAAAGGCAATAACGACCGAAATGATAGGCATGGCTTCAACCAAACCAACCCCGATAAACATGTTTGTCCGTAATTGACCTGATAGTTCTGGTTGACGTGCCATACTTTCAAGTAATTTAGAAATTAAAATACCGTTACCGATACCACCACCAATAGCGGCACCCATTGCAGCTAAACCTGCACCAATTAATGTTAATGAACCCATTTAAGAATCCTCCTCAAATTAATCTTCTTTTTCGACTTTTTGTGAAATATAAACCATTGTTAAAATAGTGAAAACAAAGGCTTGAATACTACCGATAAATACTGAGAAACCTTGCCAGAGAAGCTCAAGAATTGCAGATGGAATAAAGACTAAAATTCCATGTGATAAAGCTAACTTTCCAACTAGTGTCAGCAATACTTCACCAGCAAAAATGTTACCGTATAACCGTAACCCTAAGGTAATGATGTTTGTAAACTGTTCCAATAAGTTAATTGGAAGTAATGCAGGGAATGGACTTGTAAAGGTATTCTTCAGATAACCCATAAAGCCAAACTTCTTAACCCCCATGTAATGAGCTAACAAGTTCACCATAAACGCTAACGTTAAAGCAGTCATTGGGACAGCTGTCGCACTCTTAAAGTAAACCACATCACCAACTTTCACTTGGAACATTAACCCAGCTTGGTTAGCAACAAAGATAAAGACAAAGAGCGTAAAAGCTAATAAATTGTAACTTCGTCCTTCAGCATTCGGCATGATACTTTTCACAATACCATTGGTAAAATCAATCAACCATTCTAGCATATTCTGTTTACCAGTTGGTTTCATTTGTAAGTTGCGGGAAAACCAAAATAACAACAGGAAAACAACTAATGCGACAACCGCACCAGAAATTACGTTAGTAAGGTTAAAAGGAATGCCCAAAAGTGTGACGATTCTACTTTCTTCACTCACCGGGGTCTCACCTCTTTTCGTAATTATTTAAAATGGCTAAATATCAACCAATAAGACAAACATACCCAAGTTAAATCTTGAATACAATAGCAATAATACCACCATTTTAAAGAAAATACAAAGCAATAATGGAGATTTTACTACATTGTTTCATAAATGTAGCTCGACTTTTTATAAATTTTTTTCATAGCATCTGCACTAATTTTCCGTAATGCACTTTTGGCACTTAAAGTCACATTTTCAGATTTTTTACCCCATATAAAGATTATTTGTTATTACTAAAAAATTGTCTAACACCTTGAGAAAATAACAAATAATCGTCAAATATATAAAATTTTATGCTTATTGAACTGTAGTTAACTGAACTAAGAGTCTACTTTCACCTATTAATTACAAGGCGTGACGGGCGAGAAAAATTTGAAAATTTTTGTACAAAAAAAGCACCCATATGGGTGCTTTTCATATCTATAAGGCGGTAACCGGATTTGAACCGGTGATAAAGGTTTTGCAGACCTCTGCCTTACCACTTGGCTATACCGCCATACAAATTAACTGGGGTAGCTGGATTCGAACCAGCGCATGACGGTACCAAAAACCGTTGCCTT
>NZ_AZFH01000109.1:0-4860 GCF_001435735.1 Ligilactobacillus equi DSM 15833 = JCM 10991 | reverse complement strand
AGACCGCATAGTCTATTTTATATATTTAAACTGTATACTTGACAGGACATAGTGCCACGTTCATGCCACCAAACAAATATAAAGGCCAAAAAACTCAACAAGGTTAAAATTAACAAAATTCCTGGAATATTCATTTTTCACTCCATGTTTAACTTAGAATGTTCATCTTAATTTTAGCATATAGCTAACTAAAAAGGATTGGTTAAACCAATCCTTTCATATCTTACTATTTAGCTTTTCGTAAACGGAAGAAAACGGCTAACATTGCAAACCATACCACCGAGAAAAGTAAGGAAATTAAAGTACTCTTGCTAAAAGCTAAAAGTACAATTACCGCAACAAAAAAGATTATTGTTAACCAGTTAGCCCAAGGAAATAGTGGCATCGCAAAGTAACTAACCTTACCAAGATTTTCCCGGCGGTATTTGTAGTGGCAATATACCAAAACAATCCACACGAAAACAAAACTAACAGTCGCTACCCCGGAAATAATTTCAAAAACCGTGGCCGGTAAAATATAATTTAAAATTACAATAATAAAAAGCACCGCTGATGAAAATAACAAGGAATTAACTGGTACACTACGGTTATTTGTCTTACCTAAAGCTTTCGGAGCTTGTTGACTCTTAGCCATTACGAATAAAGTCCGGCTAGTTGAGAAAATCGCACTATTGCAAGCAGATAACGCAGCCGTTAATACCACGATATTAATCACCGCTGCTGCAAAGTTAATTCCAATCCCTTCAAAAACTTGCACAAAAGGACTTGAATCCGTGACAATATCATTCCATGGATAGATACACATTAAAACAAAAATTGCCCCAATGTAAAAGAGTCCAATCCGAATCGGTAAACTATTGATGGCTTTGGGTAAATCGACCTTTGGATTGGCGGTTTCCCCTGCTGTTAACCCGACCATTTCAATTCCTGTGAAGGCAAAAATTACCATAGGAAAGGCTGCCAATAAACCATTGAAACCATGTGGGAAGAAACCACCATGATTAAATAAGTTCATCACCGTTACATGGTGGCCTCCGACGTGGGCATTAGTGAATAGCAAGAATAACCCCGTAACGATTAAAGCTAAGATTGCAAAAACCTTGATGCTAGAAAACCACGTTTCTAATTCACCAAACAAACCAACACTTAATAAGTTAAAAATCAACAAGACAACAATAATAATTAAAGCTGTTAACCATTGTGGAATCTGCGGAAACCAGTAGCGAACATAAATTCCACTTGCTGTCAAATCAGCCATAGCTAAGCTCACCCAACATAACCAATAAGTCCAACCAATGATAAATTCGGTCTTTTCCCCCATGTAATGACGGACAAACTCAATAAATGACGTTTTAGATAAGTCAGATAAAATCAATTCCCCGATGGCTCGCATCATAAAAAACATAAAAATTCCGGCAACCAGGTAAGCCAAAATCAAGGCCGGACCAGCCTTTTGGATGGCAGAACCAGACCCTAAAAATAATCCAGTCCCAATAGCACCACCAATGGCAATCATTTGTACGTGGCGATGCGTTAAGGCACGCGCCAACTTATTTTTATCTTCCAAAATTCTCTCCTCTGTAAAATTTATCTTTGCTGAAAATCTCTCTTCCAGTATTTACATTTTATCTAACTTATTTGGAACATTCAATTATTTTTGTAAAAAAACATTTTTTATATCAAAAAACACGTTTTCAAACGGTAAAAACCGAACGAAAACGTGTTTTTAACTAATTAGCTACAATATTTACTAACTTACCTGGAACAACAATAACCTTGCGGATTGTCTTATCAGCAGTCACATTTTGGACTTTTTCATCAGCTAGAGCTAATTTTTCTAAATCATCCTTACTAATATCGGCTGCAACGGAAAGTTTTTGGCGTAACTTACCATTTACTTGAACCACTACCTCAACTGTATCTTCGACCAACTTACTTTCATCATAATCAGGCCAAGCCATGTAAGTAATCGTGTCCTTGTGTCCCAAAATTTGCCATAATTCTTCAGCCATGTGAGGCGCAATTGGGGCAATTAATTTCACGAAGCCTTCCATGTATTCCAACGGTAAGGAATCTGTTTTATAACATTCGTTAACAAAGACCATCATTTGTGAAATAGCTGTGTTAAAGTGTAAAGCTTCTAAGTCTTCGGTAACCTTCTTCACAGTTTGGTGGTAAAGTTTGTCCAATTTACCATCGTTAAGTGTGGTAATCCTGTCACGTAACTTACCGCTTTCATCCACCACTAAGTTCCAGACGCGGTTCACAAACTTGTGGGCCCCGCCAAGACCATCTTCACTCCAAGGAATAGAAGCGTCGATTGGTCCCATGAACATTTCGTAAACGCGAAGAGTATCGGCCCCATATTGTTCCACAATATCATCAGGGTTAACCACGTTCCCCTTAGATTTAGACATCTTTTCGTGATTTTCGCCTAAAATCATCCCTTGGTTAACTAACTTTTGGAATGGTTCCTTAGTTGGGACCACACCTAAATCGTACAAGAACTTGTGCCAGAAACGTGCATACAAGAGGTGTAAGACGGCGTGTTCAGCCCCCCCAATGTAAAGGTCAACTGGCAACCATTCCTTCAATAATTCAGGGTCGGCAATCGTGTCGTTATTGTGTGGGTCAATATAACGCAAGAAATACCAAGATGAACCTGCCCATTGTGGCATGGTATTAGTTTCTCGCTTACCTTTACGACCATTTTCATCTACAACATTGACCCAATCTTCAAGGTTAGCTAATGGACTTTCACCAGTCCCAGATGGTTTGATGTCATTAGTAGCAGGTAAACGTAATGGCAATTCTTCTTCAGGTACTAAGGTTGTTTCGCCATCTTCCCAGTGGATGACAGGAATTGGTTCACCCCAGTAACGTTGCCGTGAGAATGTCCAGTCTCGTAAACGATAGTTAACTTTCTTTTGGCCCACTTCTTTTTCTTCCAACCAAGCAACCATCTTGTCGATAGCTTCTTGTTTGTTAGTTAAACCGTTTAAAAAGTCAGAATTGATGTAGTTACCTTCACCCACGTAGGCTTCAGCTGCGATGTCGCCACCTTCAATAACTGGTTTAATGTCCAAGTCAAAAGTCTTGGCAAATTCGTAGTCACGTTGGTCATGCGCAGGCACTGCCATGATGGCCCCTGTTCCGTAAGAAGCTAAAACGTAGTCCGCAATCCAGATTGGTAATTTTTCCCCGTTAACAGGGTTAACGGCGTAAGCTCCGGTGAAAGTTCCAGTTTTAACCTTGGCTAAGTCCGTTCTTTCGAGATCTGATTTGTGGGAAGCTGCTTCAATATAAGCATCCACGGCCGCTTTTTGTTCCGGCGTGGTAATTTGAGCCACTAAATCGTGTTCAGGTGCTAAGACCACAAAGGAAGCCCCAAATAACGTATCTGGGCGTGTCGTGAAGACTTCAATCTTTCGGTCATGCCCATCAATACCAAAATTGACACTAGCCCCGATGGAACGGCCAATCCAGTTACGTTGTTGTTCCTTGATGGCTTCCGGCCAGTCCAAATCATCTAAGTCATCGATTAAACGATCAGCGTAAGCCGTAATCTTTAAGACCCATTGGCGCATAGGCTTACGAATAACTGGAAATCCCCCACGTTCCGTCTTGCCATCGATAACTTCTTCGTTAGCCACGACCGTTCCCAAATCAGGACTCCAGTTCACTGGAATTTCAGCTTCATAAGCTAAACCACGCTTATACAATTGTTCGAAAATCCATTGCGTCCACTTGTAGTACTTAGGGTTAGTGGTGGCAATTTCGCGGTCCCAGTCGTAAGACAAACCAAGCGACTTGATTTGACGTCGGAAGTTGTTGATGTTTTTCTTGGTAAATTCTCGTGGTGAGTTACCAGTGTTTAAAGCATATTGTTCCGCAGGCAAACCAAAAGCATCCCAACCCATAGGATGTAAAACATTGTAGCCTTGCATGCGCTTCATACGGGAAATAATATCGGTTGCGGTGTAACCTTCAGGGTGCCCCACGTGTAAACCTTGACCAGATGGGTAAGGGAACATATCTAAAGCGTAGTATTTAGGCTTATTTTTGTCTTCAACGGTCTTGAAAGTTTTATTTTCTTCCCAGAAACGTTGCCATTTTTTTTCGACTTGTTTGTGATCGTATGCCATCGTTTAAATCCTCCAATTTTATTCCTGGCAAGCTCAGATAAGCAAAAAACGTCCTATGTAGCCCCCACTTTGGGCCTACATAGGACGAATTTTTCGCGGTACCACCTATTTTCCGGCACAAAGCCGACACTTTGCTTCGTAACGGGAAGTACCGTTTTTACCTACTAATTTCAGTAAAAAACTCCAAGGCGAGTTCACAAGTCACTGCTGTTCATTTCCACCGCCCATGAACTCTCTAAAAGCATCACCTTGCTACTAATCCTTATCTGCGCTTACTAGTATTAAGCTTATTTTAGCAGAGCTAACCAGCAATTGCAATACTATCTCAATCTTAAAGTTTGTCCCACATAAATCAAGTCTGAAGATAAGTTATTTAAGCTCTTCAATTGACCTACAGTTATGCCATGATTGGCCGCAATCCGCCACAATGAATCATTAGCCTTTACAGTGTAACCACTGGTCTTACTGCTGGCGACACTGCTTGTGTTCTTAGAACCTACACTTGAAACCTTCAAAGTTTGGTTCACATAGATAGTGTTAGAAGATAAATTATTCATAGATTTCAAAGCAGCAATAGTTGTATTGTGTGCTCGGGCAATTTCATAAAGATTATCACCGGCTTTTACTGTGTACGTCCCTGATGTGGAACTTGTAGTACTACTGTTGGTATTAGCACTTGTAGTTGCGCTCGCTTTTACCTTCAAAACTTGGTTTG
>NZ_AZFH01000108.1:0-414 GCF_001435735.1 Ligilactobacillus equi DSM 15833 = JCM 10991 | reverse complement strand
CCTTATAATTGTTAGACAAAATCTAACGATTATGAGGTGCTTTTTATATGACTAAATATGCTCAAAAATTTAAATTAGATGTTATTCAGGAATATCTGGATACTGGTTATTCACAACTCTCTCTAGAGCACAAGTATTCTCTACCGAAAGGAACCGTTAAACGATGGTGGGCTACCTACAATCAGAATGGTCCTGATGGATTGAAATTACGGCATTCGAGACGTGAATTCACTGTTGATTTCAAGCTCTATGTGATAAACTACTACCTAAATAATGATCTTTCAATGTCTGAAGTTGCGTCTACCCATAATCTCTTGTGTTCCCAGGTATCTATATGGTTCAAGTTATTTAAGGAGGGCGGACTGGAGGCCTTGAAACCGAAGAAGAAAGGTAGGCCAAGTAAGGTGTCAAAGA
>NZ_AZFH01000107.1:0-564 GCF_001435735.1 Ligilactobacillus equi DSM 15833 = JCM 10991 | reverse complement strand
ATATAAAAAGCACCTCATAATCGTTAGATTTTGTCTAACAATTATAAGGCACTTCAGCAAGCATGGCTGGATAATTGCTTCTTTAGTTTTTATGGGATTAGCAATAAACCACGGTGATACTATCTCAGCTAATTCAATTTCTAACTCAACTGAGGTAACTTCTACTAAATCATACAAAACTGCTACAGATATAGACACTAACACATATAACCAAATTTCCGAAAAACAAACAGAAGCAACATCTCTCACACCTACCAGAGATGTAGTTGATAAAAATGAGAATACCGCAAACATAAACAACATTAGTACAAAAATAGATACTAATGACGTTAAAAAACAATCACACATTCCCTCCCAAGAAACTTTACCTAACAATACTGATAATCAAATTGATTCTGAATCAATTCATACCAACACACATGCTAATGAAGCAGCTTTTGATTCAGTTTATCTTAACGATGAAGGCCAGCTTCATGTTGAAGGTTGGCATGCAGCTGATGATTCTGACAGTCAACAATCCGCTTGGATGATTGTTTATGATGCAACTACCAATCGTGAAATTAA
>NZ_AZFH01000106.1:0-653 GCF_001435735.1 Ligilactobacillus equi DSM 15833 = JCM 10991 | reverse complement strand
GCCATCAAAGGTTTAAGCGGAAAAGAAACTGATAAGACAGCATTAACTGACGCCATTAATAAAGGGCATAAGACTCAAACTGATAGTTCAGATTACCAAGATACTTCTGATGCTAAACGTAGACAGTTAGACAAAGATATTACTGATGCTGAAACGCTTAACCAAGATCCTAAGGCTAGTCAAAGTAATGTTGATGCCGCTGCTAAGAAGATCAGTGATGATATCAATAATTTGAACCAAGGGACTGATGCAGCTAATAACAAACCTGCAATTCCTGCTTCAAAGATTCCTGTTGGTGATCATAGTCACTTAACCGATGATGAAAAGAGTCAGGTTAAAGACAATGTCCAAAAGAGTAATTCGAATGGCAAAGTTACTAACGTTGACGATCAAGGTAATACCACAATTACTTATCCGGATGGTTCAAAGAATGTAATATCTGGTAAAAATACCACTACAGGAACTTCAAAAGATGATCTAAATAAGGCTATCAATAATGGTAATTCTGCTAAGACTAGCGGTAACTACACCAATACTTCAGATCAAAACCGTGCTGATCTTGATAAAGCTATCAAACATGGTCAAGATGTAGTTAATGATCCGCATGCAAGTCAGAAGGATATTGATGAAGCTGCTAAGGATATCAATAAAGC
>NZ_AZFH01000105.1:0-12534 GCF_001435735.1 Ligilactobacillus equi DSM 15833 = JCM 10991 | reverse complement strand
TTTAACATTTTATTTCACCACCTTTCTATACATTTATCGTAACATATGTTGTTTGCAAAAACAATTTAATTAGTTATAATATTAATATAGAGGTGAATACACATGTTAAAAAAAGAAAGAACTAATGTTTATGATTTTAACTTTCACTTAGTGTTTGTAACTAAGTATCGAAAGCAAATATTTACAACCGATGAACTTAGAAATAATATGAAAACAATTTTACTTAGCATTGCTGAAAACAAAGAGATTGAAGTCTCTTCAATCGAAGTCATGTCAGACCATGTTCATATGTTGATTAGTTTTAAACCTAAGTATGCGCCATCTAGTATGGTTAAATCCTTAAAAGGTACAAGTGCTAGGGAATGGTTTAAGCTCCATCCTGAAACAAAATCTAAATTGTGGGGTGGTCACTTATGGTCTCCTAGCTTTTTTATGTCCACGATTGGCAATGTATCAGAGAATATCGTTAAACAATATATAGAATCCCAAATGCAAAAATCATTTAAAACTAAGTTCGGTTAGCTTATCGACAATTCATCCCGTGTTTAAAAACACGGTTTTTCTTGTCTGCTAACCTTTATAAACACAAAAAACCACCTCAGAATGAAATCTGAGGTGGTTTTTTATTGCTCTATTCGTCTATTTTAGATATTTTTTATCTTGTTCTTTACCTACTGCGACCAAACCTAAGAATGAGCCTACAGCTACCATAATTGAGCCTACAACGGTTGCTGTTTGAGCATCACTTTCTTCGCCAGTTTGTGGCAATGATTTAGTAGTTAACTGTGCTTGTGGCTTGTGGTTTTTAACAGTCGCTGTCGTAGTAGCAAATCCCGGTACTGATGAAGATAACTTCACGGCTTTATTTTGAACCTTAATTACATTTCCGTTCTTATCTACCATTTCACCAGAAGGATTTACACCCCAACCCGGTACTGTCTTACCACTAGCATCCATAACAACGCCATCTACAACATGGTAACCACTATTAGTAGCTTCCTTGATAGAATCTTTGATTTGAGCGTCTTTTTCAGCCTTTTCAATGGCTAATAAGCTTGCTAAAGTCATTTCTGCCTTAGATAACTTTTCCTTAGCCTTTTCTAAAGTATTTTGCTTTTCTCCAAGGGTTGCTTGTGCGTTGTTTAATGTATCAACCGCCTTGTCATACGCTTTTTGAGCGTCTGTCAAGTCCGCTTGGGCCTTATCTTGAGTAGCTTGTGCATCGGATAATGCTTCTGGAGCGTGTTCTAAAACGTACAATTCTTGTTTAAGATCTGATAACTTACTTTCTTGTTTAGTAAGATCTTGATTAGCTGAATCTAAGGCTTTTTGTGCATCGACTAAACTTTCCTTAGAGATAGCTAAGAGAGCGACTTTTTGACCTGCTTCGTTCTTCAAAGAACTTAACTTATCGTTTTCATCCGCCAATACCTTCTTTGCTTTGTCTAAGTTAGCTAATTTTTCAGCTTGACCCTTATTGAAAGCATCTAAGTTTGTTTGTGCTTGTTCTTGAGCTTTAGTGTCAGAAACTAACTTAGCATTTGCATCAGATAATGCTTGCTTGGCATCAGACAATGCTTGTTGAGCGTTCTTATCGTTATTTTCCGCTTTTTCTAAAGCGCTCTTAGCATCTTTTACAGCTTCTTGAGCGTCTGATAAAGCCTTAGCATCCTTTTGATAAGCTACATTCTTAGAGTTTACATCATCTTGCAATGTCTTTAAAGTAGCTTGTTCCTTATCCAAAGTAGCTTGTGCTTTCTTTAAGTTGTCTAATTTAGTCTTAGCATCTGCATTAAACGAACTTAAAGTAGCTTGTGCTTGGTTCAAAACATTTGTATCAGAAACTAACTTAGCATTCGCATCAGATAATGCTTGTTTAGCGGTAGAAACCTTAGAATCAGCATCTGATAAAGCTTTTTGAGCATTATCATTGGCATTCTTAGCGTTGTCACGTTCAGTTGTCTTAGCATTCAAGTTATCCTTAGCGGTATCTAAAGAAATACTCTTAACAACTTGATCTTGATTCAACTTTTGATATTCAGCCTGTTTAGCTGATAATACATTTTTGGCATTTGCTACTGCACTAGCTAAATCTTCATATGGATTTGTTACCGTATTGAAGATACCTTTAGCTTGTTGAGTTGCATTAGTCTTGTCTTGATCTAATCCTGAAATGAAAAGTAAGTGAGAGTATGATGTAGTGGATTGTCGGCCACTTGTACCTGCCAATAAATTATTAGATACCCCTAAATAAGTTACTCCTGATTTGGTAGTACTGTTTTCAATGTTGGTTAAACCTAAAATAGATTGAGCATGTCCCATATCATCTGTTGTAATGTTATCCTCATCAGCAATATCGTAGAATAACATTCCTTCAATAGTTCTATATAGACCTTCCTTTAAACCTGCCATTGTCGCTGTTGGGTGACTAAAGCTTGCATTTTCGTAACCTTGTGAAGTTTCACCAAGTTCCGTATTTTCTGGTGCACCCAGGCCGTATTCTAAAGCTGTATTGTTAATAGCGTGAGCATCATGACCCATGATATTCCATTTATCAGCCAATGTTTGTTTAGCTACATCCAACGCAAAATTAACAGCACCACTAGATACTTCTACTTTTCCAACTGTATCTAAAATTCCTAAGTCTTTGCGGACTTGGTTAATTAAGGTTGCGGTAAAATTAGATAGATCAGTTGCTTGTTCAACCGTCAAATTATTTAAATCAACCGTTGTTTGTTGATCTACAACATTATTATCTTCCCAACTAACTACTCGTGCAGAATTGGTTAATTTCTTAGCCCATTCAACCTTAGCATTATTGATACCATCAACACTAGCTGTTCCCCAATCGTAACCAGAAAGTACGTTTAAAGGAATATTCATACCACCGTTGTCACCGTACTTTTGTAATTCTTTAACTAATTTTTGTGTTGCATCAACATCAGATTGCTTGATAGCAATAGTTGGTACTGCCGAGGATTCCAAGCGTGTAACTTCATTTTTCGCACTATCGACTTCTAATTTTTTGCTATCAGTAACTTGTTTGGCCGCATTAAATGCCTTTTGAGCATCGTCTACTTTAGCTTGAGCTACTTTTACATCACTTTCAGCATTGTCAAGTACTGACTTAGCGTTTTTGGCAGTTTCTGTTTTAACCTTTTGGTCGCTTAAAGCATTTTGGTAGTTATTGTCTGCATTAGCAACAGCCTTTTTATCCCCATTTACGGCCAATTGAGCGCTATTAACTGCTTGTTGAGCCTTCTCTACTCCAGAATTATTTACAGCGTCTTGAGCGCTATTTACAGCCTTCTGAGCATTATTTGCAACATCTTGTTGATCTAATACCTTTTGCTTAGCATCATCCAATGCCTTTTTGGAACTATTCGCTTTAGTTTGTGCGTCAGATTCCTTCTGGGTAGCAGTCGCTACTTTTTCTTGAGCAGTTTTTACATCATTCTTAGCATTTGAAGCATTGTTCTTAGTATTGTCTACCTTCTTAGTAGCATCAGATACCGCTTGTTGATCGCCTGCTACAGCTTTTTGAGCATCTGATAATGCTTTTTCCGCTTCAGATTTACCATCGTTGTTCAACGCCTTTTGAGCATTATCAACATTAACTTGAGCTTGGTCTACAACTGCTTGCTGAGTTGACACTTTTTTATTAGCCTCATCTACTTTTGCTTGAGATGCGTTAACGCCATCTTGTGCCTTTTTCACAGCTTCTTGATTAGCTTTTACGTTATTATTTGAATCTGACACCACTTGTTCTTGAGAAGCTACGTCCCCCTTCGCTTGAGCGATATTTTCATTAGTTGCTTTAGCAACATTTTCTTGAGCATTTTTAACTGCTTGTTCTGCGTCGTTAGATACTTTTTGTGCAGTATCTAAGGTTTGTTTAGCTGAATCTGTATCTCTTTGTGCGGTATCTGTAACGGACTTAGCATCCGAGTATTCTGCACTTGCATTATCAACCGCTTTTTGAGCATTATCAACATTAGTTTGAGCTTGTGCTACTGTTGTAGCAGTAGTCGCAGTATTTTCTACCGTTTGCGTATTTTCAGGAGTTACTTCATCTGCATTTGCAACTACCCCTGCAACACCTGTTGTGATAATTGCTGACGCTAATACAGCACTTGATTTCTTTAATACTTTTTCCATTTTGATTACCTCTCTTTTCTTTGGAAAACCTTAACTTATTTTATGATTTTATTTTAGCACACGATACAAGGCTCGCAAGCCTTGACAGAAATTTTATTGTCTTAACTCAACCTTGTGTCATAGCTATTTTTTAATCTTACAAGTATTATTTTACATATCCTATCATCAATGACAAGAGTTGACAGAAACAAAAAAGCAAGGAAATAAATCCTTGCTTTTTCTTATATTTTAGGCATCCTTGCGCTTCTTGTATCCGGCAAGTCCTAAGCCACCTGCTAAAGCAACAGCAACTAAACCTAATTCTGCTAATACGTTGTCGTCAGAATCACTCATTTGAGGTAATTCTTTAGATGCAGGAGTTGGTGTTACGTTGTTTTGTGTAGGTGTAGCTTCTGCCTTAGGTGAAACTGGTGTTTCAGAAGGTGTTACAGGTGTTTCCTTTTCAGGAACAGGAGTTTCTGGCACTTCTGGTGTATGAGTAGTTACGGTATTTGAAGTGTATTCCACGCCATTAATTGTGTTGATGTAAGTGTTATCCACATCGCCACTTGCGGTACGAGTCATTGATACGTAAGCACTTGCGCTAAAGTCGCCCTTACTTAAATCAACTTGCTTTAAGAAGTCCTTCTTAAATTCAATGTTGATCTTACCATTTTCTGTATCAACTGTTGAGTCAGTAAATTCAGTAACATCTGTACCTGACTTCAATACCTTTCCGTCTTTCAAGGTTACATCTGAGTTTAACTTAACAACGTATGTTCCGTTGTAAGTATCATGTGTTTGATCGTAGTCGTCAGTAAATCCATATTCTTCTAATGGAGTACCTGTAGCTTGCTTAATCACACCGCCATTTAATTCATAATTGAATGTTTGGCCGACTTTAATTTCACCATTGTTGAGACTATTTGTATCACCTACAGAGATAACAACATCCTTAGTAGGGTTAGGACGTGAAACGTTATTAGTAACAGTTTCAGTTTGGTAAGCTTTACCAAAATCGAATTGGTAAGCAACGTTGCTGTAACTTGTACCATCGGCCACATCTTTCTTAACAGTCATAGGAGCGGTAATAGTGATTGAGTTACCTGTTACAACGTACTTGTTGAAGAAGTCGGTTGGATTATCAACTGAGAACCATACAAACGCACCATTAACGTTAATTCCGTTTTCTTTGATTGAAGCTTGAATATCTTCTGGAGCATCTGAGATAGAGTTGTATACGGTAGCGGTAATACCACTTACTGCATTTCCTTGACTATCTTTGTAAGTGAAGTTGTTTGTATCAACATCTAAAGCTTCTTCAGGGAAGTCATCTAGGTAAGCAAAGCCTTTAGCAATCGCATCAGCATCAGACTTAGCATCTTTGTACTGATCAAAGTCCATCGTTAACGTGTAAACGTTAGTTGAACCCGGCAATACAGTCAATCCGTTAATATCAATACCTTCTGAGTTAAGATCTTTCTTAACTGGTGTTGGTACGACAGAATCATTTGTAACCTTGTTAGATTCGCCATGCTTATTGTTAATATCTACAAAGTAGTTATTTTCAATAGTCTTAGCTTTTTTACCATTAACCTTAACTTGAGCGTAAATAGTAGGCGTTTCACTCGCTTTTGTGTTGTATTCGTCTGAATTCATCATCTTGATTAATTCAGCATCTGCAGTCCAAACAACAGTATTACCATCCTGTTTAGCTGTCAAGTGGTTAGTTACATCAATTTGTGAACCGTCTGCCTTGTTCAAGTAAGCTTTGTAACCTTGGTAATCAACACCATCATCAAAAGTATCAGTTGCACTAAATGATTCCACTTTCTCGTGATATTCGTTAAGTGCTTGACCTTTTAATTCGTAAGTCAACGTTGATCCCGGTGTAACCTTAGCGCCATTGATTGATTGTGCATCAGTAGCAGTGGTATTGCCTAAAGCAACATCCTTAGTAGGTTTTGGAGTAACTGGGTCAAAGGAGAAGTGCTTAACTTGGTTTGTCTTGTCTGTGACATTGTTTAATGTTTCGTCAGCAGTGTTGTATGACCAACCGGCTGTCTTAACAGTTGCGCCAATGAATAAGTCAAATCCACCGTGAACTTGCTTGTTAACATCTAAGTTAAGCAATGCAACGTAATCAGCGTTTGCTTTCAAGTCAATTGTTTGACCGTTTGCCTTAACAGTAAAGTACTTGCTGATGTTGTCGCCCTTCTTAACGATTACATCACCCTTAGCGTCCTTCAAGTCATTTGTTGCACGGACTTCAAAGTTCTTGTAAGCAACCTTGCTATCTAAAACATCGTGTAAAGTCCAATCTGTGACTTGAGTTGCACGATTAGCAGGTAAATCACTTGAAGAAACTTGGTAGTAAACTACAGAATCCTTAGGAACAACTTGACCGTTAACAGACTTGCCACCAATAGATGAAAGAACATCCTTAACCGGTGTAGTATTAACCACCTTGTTACCAACTGTAGGCGTTGGGCGGTCAGTACCAAAGTCATTTTGTACAGCCTTATTGTCAATTGAACCGTTGACCCCATCTAAGATTGTTACATCGTAAGTTAAGGTAAGCTTTTGACCACCGTAAGTTTGTAAGAACTTCTTAGGGTCTTTTGCAGTTACATCAAATGCGTAAACTTCCTTACCATCCTTAGTTGTAGCCTTAGGGATAGCAATAGTGTAAAGGTTGTTGTCAACTTCTTTACCATTTGCGTCCACTAACTTAAATTCGTTGGCAGGAGCTAAGGCGTTGATAACACCCTTGTCAGCTGTCATCGTATCGTGCAAGGATAAACCTTTAGCAAGAGTTGCGTCGCTAATAGCTAACTTGTTGTCAAGCTTGAAGTTAGATAAATCCCAACCAATCTTGTAGTTAATCTTATCATTTGCTAAGACAATCTTGCCATTTGCATCTTTACCGGCAACTGTTTCAGACTTAGTTGGAGTAGACTTAACTGTCTTGTTTTCAACTGTGTTTGAAGTATCAGGCTTGTCGTTGATGTTAACAACGTACTTGTTATCAATGGTTTCAACACCATCAGCAACAACTTGTACATTGGCAAAGATTGTAGGAGTAACTCCGGCTTTAGTGTTAAATTCATCTGAATTCATTAACTTAATTAAGTCAGCATTAGCAGTCCAAGTTACCTTGTTGCCGTCTTGCTTAACTGTAACTAACTTAGTAACATCCTTGTCGCCAAGTAATGCCTTAAAGCCAGTGTACTTAACCGCACTATCAAATTCATCAACTGCATTAAAGCTCTTAACAATTTCGTGATATTGTTGTAAAGTTTGTCCCTTTAATTCGTAAGTTAAAGTTTCGCCCTTAACAACGTTCTTACCATTAATTGTTTGTGCCTTAGTGTCTGTAGCGTTGCCTAACTTAACGTCTTTTTCACCGTGAGGTACGATTGGGTCAAAAGCAAAAGTCTTAACTGTGTTAGTTTTGTCATTTGCACCATTCAATACTTCGTTAGCGGTGTTGTAAGTGAAACCACTCTTAAGAATAGTTGCACCTAAGTTAAGCGTAAACTTAGCATTTGTAGCCTTGTTTACATCAAGGTTAACCAAGTCTAAGAAGTCTTGTTGAGCTTCTAAACTTACAGAATCAACATTGTTGATTAAGCGGAAGTAACGGCTAATATCTTGGTTATTCTTAATAACCACATTGCCTTTAGCATCCTTTAAGTCAGACTTAGCGAAGACTTCCCATTGGCCGTTTAACTTAGCCTTAGAATCAATCTTGTCAGAGAATGTCCAAGACTTGATGTTGCTTGCACGGTTAGCAGGTAAGTTAGAAGATGAAACTTGGTAGTAAACTGTTGAACCAATTTCAGCAACTTTGCCATTTAATGAGTCAGTGCCATTTAAGGTCTTAGTTACATCCTTAACAGGAACGGTGTTAACCACTGTGTTACCAACCACATTAGTTTGAATTGGGTCATTACCAAAGTCAACTTGAGATGCTTGGTTCTTGATGTCACCGGCTTTGCCATTTTGTACTGTTGCTGAGTACTTAATAGAAAGCTTTTGACCACCATAAGTTTCGATTAACTTCTTAGGGTCTTTTGCAGTTACGGTAATTGTGTAAGTGTCCTTACCGTCTTTAGTTGCCTTAGTAATTGCAACTGTGGCATTAACCACTTTACCCTTAGCGTCTACAACCTTAACATTTTCTTTCTTCAAGTCTTGGATAATGCCTTGAGTTGCTGTTAATGTATCAACAACCTTAGTACCCTTAGCTAATTGTTCAGCTGAAATGGCAGTTGTCTTAGATGCATACTTGGATAAGTCCCATGTAACATTGTAGTCGATTTGGTCATTAGCGATTGCAACTTTACTGTTACCGTCCTTGCCGTTAATAGTTTCAGCCTTAACTGGTGTAGGACGAGTTGGCGTGTTAGTTACAATATTTGAAACATCTTGTTTACCGTTGATGTTTAACCAGTAAGCATTGTCGATACGAGTTGCTTGGTCGGTATTAACTGTAGCGTATGCGTAAACAGTTGGTGTAACCCCTGCTTTAGAATTGTATTCGTCCGAATTCATCATCTTGATTAATTCAGCATCAGCAACCCACGCAACCGTATTACCGTTGACTTGTTCTTTCATGTGATCAGTTACATCGGTTTGAGTAACCTTGCCATCCTTATCAGTTACATTAAGCATTGCCTTGTAACCTGTGTAAGTTAAACCTTTATCGAAGATGTCGTTAGCGCTAAATGTCTTGATTGGTTCGTGGTATTGCTTCAATACTTGACCGTTCAAGGCGTAAGTGATTGTGTCACCCTTAGTTACTAACTTACCATTGATAGAAACTTGCTTAGCATTTGTGTTCTTGCCAATACTATCTTCCTTATTAGGTTCAGGAGTGACTGGGTCATAAGAGAATGTCTTAACTTGGTTAGTCTTGTCAACTGCACCATTTAAGTTTTCATCCGCTGTGTTGTATGCCCATCCAGCAGTCTTGACAGTTGTACCAAAGTTAACATTGAAACCAACTACATTATCTTTATGTTCATTAACTAAGTTCATGTAGTCTTGGTTAGCAACTAGACTTAACGTTTGACCGTCATTAACTAATTGGAAGTACTTAGAAATATCTTGACCCTTCTTGATAACTACTTTGTTATCATGGTCTTTCATTTCTTGACTAGCATAAACTGCCCATTGACCGTTGTATTCTACCTTATCGTCTAACTTGTCAGAGAAAGTCCAAGTTGTGATTTGGCTTGCACGGTTAGCAGGTAAATCAGAAGATGAAACCTTGTAGTAAACGGTTGAACCTAAGTCAACTTTCTTACCGTTAAGTGATTCAGTTCCACCTAACTTGGAAACAACGTCCTTAACTGGTGTAGTATCAACAACCGTGTTACCGACAACTGGAGTGTCTTTAGGATTGTTAAAGTCAATTTGTTGAGCAACGTTCTTGATTTCACCATTCTTACCATCAGCAACAATTGCCGTGTACTTCAAGTGAAGCTTTTCGCCACCGTAAGTTTCTAAGAACTTCTTGACATCAGTTACCTTTGCAGTTGCAACGTAAACATCTTTGCCGTCTTTGGTTGTCTTAGTTAGAGTAACTTGTGGTTGTGTAGATACAGCTTTACCGCTTCCGTCTACTAACTTAAAGCCATCCTTGCTTAAGTTTTCAATGACGCCAGTTGTAGCAGTTAATGTATCAACTACAGACATACCTTTAGCCATTTGTTCATCTGAAATAGCAGTTTTCTTTAAATTGTATTGTGATAAGTCCCAAGTTACATCGTAATCAATATGGTCTTTAGCAATCACTACTCGGCCATTTGAATTAGTACCTGCAACAGTTTCGTCCTTAGTAGGTGTTGCGTGCACACCTTGGTTAGTTACAATGTTTGATACGTCCTGCTTACCATTGATGTTGACAAAGTATGAGTTATCAATCTTATCTTTGTCTGTTAAGACTTCGGTGAAGGCGTAAATTGTAGGAGTAACATAGGCTTGTTCGTTGTACTTATCAGAGTTCATCATCTTGATAAGTGCATCTTTAGCAGTCCATTCAACGGTATTACCGTTAGCGTTGGTTTGCATTAAGTCAGTTACGTCAACTTGAGTAATCTTGCCCTTAGCGTCCTTAACATTCATGAATGCCTTAAAGCCTGTGTATTTAACAGCAGGGTCAAAAATATCAGTTGCGCTAAAGGTCTTGATAGGATCGTGATATTGAGGTAAAGCTTGTCCCTTCAATTCATACGTAATCTTATCGCCCTTAGTTACATTCATGCCGTTAGCACTTGTAGCTGTAGCTGATGTAGATTGACCAATGCGGTCGTCTTTATCACCAATTGGGTTAACAGGTTCGTAAGAGAAGGTCTTGACTGTATTAGTCTTATCAACATCCCCGTTTAAGGTTTCAGTTGCAGTATTGTATTCCCAACCAGAAACTTTAACTGTGGCACCTACCCATAAATTGTATGAGTTGGCATTTGCACGGTTCTTTTCTAAGTTAGCTAAGGCTAAGTAATCAGCATTAGGAGTCAACTTAGTGTTTTGACCGTTTAAGCTAAAGGTAAAGTACTTAGAAATATCGTCATTCTTGCGAATAACTGTTTGACCTTGCGCATTTACCATGTCAGAGCCGGCTAAGACTTGCCATTTACCGTTGTAAGCAACCTTGTTGTCTAAGGTGTCAGTAAAGTTCCATTCCTTGACGACACTTGCCCGGTTAGCAGGTAATTCTGAAGATGTAATCTTGAAGTATACATCTGATCCAAATGGCACGATTTCACCGTTAACTGACTTAGTATCACCAATGTTTTTGTAAACATCTTTCTTAGGATTAATATCTACAACATTAACGGTTGTAACATTCCCACCATAGTTCACTCCAAAGTTATTTTGAACAACGCTATTAGTGATAGATCCTGTAACGCCATCATTTGATGATACTTGGTAAGTTAATTTAAGAGTTTGACCGCCAAATGATTGTACAGCCTTCTTGCCATCTTTCCAAACAAACTTGATTGCGTAAGTTTCATCATTACCTTTAGTTAGTGTTGTGATAGTTTCTGTATAAAGTGACTTGTCAATTACTTTTCCAGATCCATCTACTAGCTTAACACTATCAGCCTTTAAAGAACCTGCTTTATTAGTGATAACCATAGTATCTGTAAATGATACTTCGTTATTCTTAATGGAATCTGAGACAGGAACATCCTTAAACTTAGTGTAATCAACATTAACAGTGTATTCTTGTACGCTGTTAGTAATTACGTTCTTACCATTAGCGTTATTTCCATCTACAGAAACACTCTTAGTTGGTTTAGAATCAGTAATTTTATTTTCAGTTTTGTTAGAAACTGTTTCAATATTTCCGTTACCGTGGTTTACATAGGTCTTAGCTTGGTTTTTGAATGTAGCTCCAGATACCTTAGCTGTGTAAGGGATATCTAAAGTTAATCCACTATAAGTCTTAGTTAAATCTGAACTCATAGCATCAACCAAAGTCTTATTAGCAGTTAACACTAATTGACGGGTAGATGCGTTGTAAGAAATGTTAAAGTTCTTAGTTAAGTCCGAACCATCATCTGACTTAGAAACGTGAATACCTTGTAAATCAATTTCTACATTAGGGTCAATTGTGTCTTCAATTGTGTAACCAACAACTTGTTGACGAGTTGCATTTGCACCATTGGTAGAAGCTTGTAAGGCATCAGTAGTAACTGTAAAGTTACCGTGATCACCTGCTACAATAGTCTTACCATTAGTATCAACGGTTTGATTATCAATAACTTCACTGTCAGTCTTACCTGCTTTATGAAGCACATTTAATTTTTGTAAATTGTAGCTTGCTTTTTCAGCTACAGGCTTATCAACACTTAATGTATTGTAATTGTATACAACTGGATTCGAAGTGCTACCGTATGTTGGGATATCGTAGTGATATTCAACAGAAGGTTTGTCAACTGTCACTGAATCCAAGTGATAGTTTACCGTTGGAGTATTTAGAATAGGTGGCTTATCGAATGGTAAGTCGGCCGCACCAAATGAAATCCATTCGTATACAGGCATACCCTTATTACTGTACCCAACTTGGGAAGTACCTACTATATTGTGGGGAAGCCATGACCACGAGAACGTATCAACATTTTTTAACATTGTAAACGACTGGTTTGGTCTATCTTGTTCAGTTGAGCCTTCTCCATATGTCCCTTTATCACGATAATATGCGTAAGAACTATTATCCGTGTCAATAGTTACTTTAGAACCATTTAACGTACCTACAACGTTACCCTTAACAAGAACATCTTGATCAAAGTCCAAATCGCCAACTCCAACTAATAAATATGGAATGGTTGTTTGAGTTTTTGACCCCGCTTTATAAAATTCCCAATGTCCTTCCGTGTGATA
>NZ_AZFH01000104.1:0-272 GCF_001435735.1 Ligilactobacillus equi DSM 15833 = JCM 10991 | reverse complement strand
CGTGAATTCTCCTTCTCAGATGATTTCGATGAAACTAAGGTAGACGTTGACAAAGACTTAATTACTGTTTTAGACGGTAAAGGTAACGACGTTACAAAACAATTTAATGTACAATTTGATGACAAGAAAGGCTCATTTAAGGTTACAGCTAAGGAAGCTGCTAAGTTAATTTCAACTTTTGGTGGACAAAAGCTTAATGTAGTCTTCTACGCAACACCTAAGTCTGGCTTGAAGAATGGTACTGAAATTGACAACACCGCTCAACAAGTGAA
>NZ_AZFH01000103.1:0-272 GCF_001435735.1 Ligilactobacillus equi DSM 15833 = JCM 10991 | reverse complement strand
TCAGCTTGTGGTCTAGAAAACTTAATCGGTTTTCGTAACCATTCCAAATCACGAGGAATATGCTTCCAAATATTTTTGCCAGTTTTAGGGTCAATCTCATCCGTTTTATACTTAAATGGTCTTTGTTTTAATTGAGTTTCAACTGTTCTATATCTAGCACTTACAGTTCTAAATACGGATTGAACCATTAAAGAATTAAGGTCGCTTTTTGACCGCAAATCATGATACATCTCTCTTTGGAATCTTTTTCTTTCAGGCAGAAAATGTTCATC
>NZ_AZFH01000102.1:0-37765 GCF_001435735.1 Ligilactobacillus equi DSM 15833 = JCM 10991 | reverse complement strand
TTGCCTAAACGTCTTTTAGTATCATGGCAGTATCTGACTGCCAGTGCTAGAAGCTCAGTACTTCAGTACCGAGTTCATTCACATGCAAAAGCGGTGTGCCACGCTAACTGGATCACCGCTTTTCCCCATAAAAATAAAACGTTCAATAAGTGCTGAACACAAAAACTAATAATACTTGTTTTTAGTTTAATTGAAAAAGATGTCCTTGTCTAGGGGAATTTCTAGAATTTATGATATATTGATTAAAAAAATATGTTGACTTTAATTAAAATGTGATTTATATTAAGAACATCTTAGAAAAACAAAAACACATGGATGAGAAGAGTAGTTCTGGGAAAGCTTGACAGAAAGTCTCGGTGGATGAGAAGAGATAAGTGGTAGCAGAATGAAGGTAATCTCTGAGTGGTCGATGCGACGCAGATGCGAAGTTTCGAAAGGGTTCGCCCTTTATCGCGACAACGTCTTGCCAAATAGGCAGTACGGGGTAAGGCTTGCTTGGCGACAGGCAAGTAAAACAAGGTGGTAACACGCATCTGCGTCCTTGCTGGAGAAATCCAGCGAGGACTTTTTTGTTAATCGGGATTAGCGCTAATCTCCTAATTCAAGCGGTAAGAGAAGAAGGAGAAAAAATATGAAAACAAGTAAACTAAATTTTAAACACTATTTGATGTTGTCCTCATTGATTTTTGGAATGTTCTTCGGGGCTGGGAACCTGATTTTCCCAGTACACTTGGGGCAATTAGCAGGTGTGCACTGGTTTAGTGCCGCACTCGGCTTCTTATTTTCTGGGATTTTGCTCCCATTAGGTGCCCTCTTAGCCTTAGCGATTACGCGGGCCGAAGGAATCTTTGACTTAGCACGACCTTTAGGGAAGGGCCTAGCTTTAACTTTCTTAATCTTAGTACACGCCACTTTAGGGCCATTTTTCGCTACCCCAAGAACGGCAACTGTGCCTTTCTCTATGTTCGCTAGCCACTTCGCGCCCAGTATGCAAGGTCTAGCCTTGTTGATTTATTCCGGAATTTTCTTTGGGATTGTCTACTTTATGTCCCTTAAGGAAGGAAAAATCACTGAAAGAATTGGGAAATTATTGAATCCTATCTTCTTGATTTTATTATTCGTGATTTTCTTATTTGCTTTTATTAAGCCAATGGGATCTGCAGATACTACTAAGGCTAGTGAAGCTTACTTGACTGCTTCTTTCACTAATGGTTTCTTAGAAGGTTATAACACCATGGATGCTTTAGCGGCCTTGGCGTTCGGGATTACGGTGGTAACAGCTATTAAGTCCTGGGGAATTAAGAGTGCTAAAGAGACTTCAATTTCCATGGCTAAGGCCGGAGTGGTTGGGATGGCTGGGATTGCCATCATCTACTTAATTTCGATTTTCCTAGGGGCTACGAGTTTACATCACTTTGCTTTATCTGAAAATGGGGGGACGGCCTTCGCCCAAATTGCTAACTTCTACATGGGACCTATCGGAGAAGCTTTATTAGCGACCCTTTCAACCATTACTTGTATGTCAACGGCTATGGGGTTGGTAATCGCCTTTGCTCAAGATTTTCACAAACGTTTCCCGTAAATTTCTTATAAGATTTTCTTAACTGTTAACTGTGGGATTTCCTTTGTTTTTGCTAACCTTGGTTTAAACCAAATCATTGCTTGGTCAACTCCAGTTTTAATGTTTTTGTACCCTATTGCCATTGCCTTGATTTTCTTAGGTATAACTTCACCTTTATTTCAAAATGATGCTACAACTTACAGATTAACAGTTTTCTTTGCTTTTATTCCCGCTATTTTTGATATGCTTAACGCTAGTCCAGCGGTGATTAGTCAAACTACCTTAGCCAAGACGCTGACAGCTTTTGCGGGACAATATTTCCCCTTCTTCAATCTAGGTTTTGGTTGGTTCACCTTTGGAATTTGTGGTTACTTTTTAGGATTAGTGGCTCACTTTATTAAGGCCAAAACTGGTAATCAGAATTTTGAAATGGAAGAATAATTTACGCAGCTCCCAGGAGGGGGCTTTTTTGCGCAAGAAACTTGTAACTTTCGAGGTAAGCGCTTATCATAAAAGAAAAAGATTGGGAGGCGATGGCATGTGTACTAGTGTGAGTATTACAGCTAAAAATGGTTATCAAGTACTTGGGCGGACCATGGATTGGGATGACTTATATGTCTTGCCAATATATGTGCCCGCCGGTTTTCAATGGCATTCGAAGTTTGATGGTCGACAATATCAGAATAAATATGCCCTAGTAGGGGGTGGTTTTCAGGACCAAGATTACGTCGATATTAGTGATGGGGTCAATGAATGTGGCCTCATGGCGCAAAAATTAACTTTTACTAACGGTGCAAACTTGGTAGATGAAAAAGATGCCCGTAAGGTCCAATTAGAAGCCTTTGAATTTGTCCACTATGTCCTAGGTAATTTTGCCTCAATTGCGGAAATTGAAGCTCATTTAAGTCAAATTGAACTAATGAGTAATGCAAATAGCAACCATAAAAATGGGGGAGCTGAACTCCACTTTAGTTTAACGGATTTGACGGGGCGGACCGTGGTAATCGAACCAAGTACAAACCCGCTCAAGGTGATTGATAATCCTATGGGAATTGTGACCAATATGCCTAACTTTGAACGGCAGTTGGCCAAATTGGAAGATTATATGGAATTTAGTGACGACTTTAAGACGGGCCACATTAAGCCCGGGACTTTCCATGTGACGACTGGTAAACTTGGAGGAAAAAAATCACCGCTAGGTGGCTTTTCTCCCAGTCAACGATTTGTACGAGCAGCCTATGTCAAAGAATTAGCAGATCAACCTACAAATGAAAGTCAGGCATTATCTTTAACATTTGGGGTATTGGATACAGTTACAGTTCCGAAAAGTATGGCTCATCGGCCTACTTACACTGTTTACCGGGCAGCGACTTCTGCACAAGACCTGACTTATTACTATCAAGCTGCTGACCAAGCTCAGGTTAGTAGTTTGCGCCTAACGCCGGAATTGATGCAAACTAAAGAAGTTAGAGTTTTTACTAGTGCTAATATCTGGCAAGCGAAGGAGTTGAATTGATGACAGCATTAATGTTAGCAGGGAAAGAAATTATTCTTGAAGAAATTGCGGAGTATAAGCTTATCCAGGAATATGTTGTTTATGGGCTGGAAGAAAAGGTAATTTCTTCGACCTATGTTGGTGATCCAGAAGCGAGTTTTTGGCAAAAATTGAAGCATAGTATTTTTTCCACGCAAAACTATATTTTCGAAAAAGAAAAAAGTTACTTCTTCGATGGTTATTATGGTCAAGCGCCGAAGTATGTCCGTGATGGGGATTGGAAGTATGATGCGATTAGTTTTGCAGTACCTTGTTTATTAATTAAGACGAAGGCAGGGGCTTTGATTAAATTTCACGACTTAAGCCCTGTAGACTTAAATCAAGACCAAATCCGTCAGGCTAATCCGGAGCAGTCAACGGATGTGTCGGCTTTACTAAGGCAATTAGAGGTGGCTTTAGCAATAAAAAAACCGTCCTAAGCGGGCGGTTAGTGCTTATTTAGCAGCTTGTTCCTTAGCGGCATCTAAAGCTTTGATGATGCTAGGATTTTTTAAGTGGCAATCCCGGATTAATTCCAAGTCTTCCTTGCTTAATTCAACGGTGTACTTAGTCATAATAAACGTCCTTTCTTTGAGGATAGTCTTACTGTAAAACCAATTGCCAGAAATTTCAAGTTAATTAAGGAGATTTTTAATGATTTATGTAACTTCAGATACCCACTTTTTTGACCAACACTTATTGGGGCGGACGAATTTTGCCGACCGACCATTTCTCAATGCCTATGATATGAATGAGAAAATTATTGCGCATTGGAACGAAGTCGTTGCTCCGGAAGATACGGTTTATCATTTAGGCGACATCGCGGTGCATTTTGTGCGGCCTGAAAGTCAGTCCCATCAAGATATTTACGAACTTTTGCAACGTTTAAATGGTAATCTTGTCTTAATTAAAGGAAATCATGATAACCGTGCGCTCTTTAAGTATTTGGCTAAGCACAATTATCAGGTAAATGGTCGCGATAAGTTTCGTTTTGAAGATGTGGGAGCCTTAATCAAGTATAACCACCGGCAATACTATTTGACACATTATCCAATGATGCTCGGAATTGTACCTAATATTATTAATTTGCATGGTCATATTCATCATTATTCGGTTCATACTAAGGAAAATATCAATGTTGGGGTTGATTCGGCGGACTTTGATTATCTTTTAGAAAAACCTAAGTTTGGTCAACCGCTAAATCTGACAATTGTAGAACAAATTATTATGGCTAAGCGGGATGACTTTTTAAAGATGCGTTGACCTTGTTTGCTTCCCAAAAGTAATCTATACTAAAAATATACTAAAGAAAAGAGGAAGCTTAGTGAAAAAGGGACTGAATATTTTAAGAATTGTCGTCGCAACTATCTTATTGGTGGCGGGACTCTATTTGATTTTTAACAAGCAGATTACCTATGCTTTGATTAATCATAGTCAGAAAACAGAATTAAGTAAAAAAATCGAAGGTAGCAAACATAGTAGTCAAGCAGATTTTGATTTTGAAAATGTTAAATCTTTAGACAACCAAACTACGGTGAAGAGTTTATCTGATGATGCGGCCGTAATTGGTAAAATTGCTATCCCGGATTTGAAAATTAAACTTCCAATTTATGAAGGTTTAAGCAATTATGGTTTGGCCAAAGGCGCTGGAACTATGAAGGCGGGCGAACAAATGGGCGAAGGAAATTATTCCTTAGCTGGTCACCATATGGACGATATTAATGTTTTATTTGGTCAACTGGAAAATGCCAAGCCGGGAATGAAGGTTTACTTAACCGATGGTAAAAAGGTTTACATCTATAAGATTACCGAAAAAAAGATTATCACTAAGTATGAAGTTAATTACTTAGACGACGTTCCCGACCAAAAGCTTTTAACCTTGATTACTTGCGCTGAAGGTGGGAAGACTCGCTATATGGTGCGTGGTGTTTTAGAAAAGACAATGAAGCTTACAGGAAAAACGGAACATAAGTTATTTTTGTAAAAACTAAGAAAATAGCGCAATTTCTTTGCAAAAAAGTCACAATTATTTTCTAAAATAAAGTTACTCCTTGAAAGTCAATGGTAAGTTTTGCAACCGAAAACAATCTTGATTTCATAAGGATTTTAAAGGAAATTTAATTGCTTTAAGGTAATTTTTTTGATAGGATAAGACTAACAAATGAGAAAGGGCTGATTTTATGGCAGAAGCATTGATTTACACTTTAACAATTGCTGGACTCTTATGGGTGATTCAACCTGTATTCAAGCCCGCACCGGTACGCGTGAAGAACCGTGAAGATGATTACAAGTAAGGAAACGAAACTAAGTCAGGAGCAGTCCTGGCTTTTTGTTTTTAATTTTTGACTTTTTGCTTTTCTTAAATAGGCGTATAATTTTAGGAGAATTAGGTTGTATGATAGGAGAGAGAAAATGTTAGTAACCTTACATAATGCGGACTTGACTGTTCAAATTTCAACACATGGGGCAGAGTTAACCTCGATTAAAGGCCAGAATAATCAAATAGAATATCTCTGGCAAGCCGATGCGAAATATTGGGGGCGCCATGCGCCGGTATTATTTCCGTTTGTGGGGCGTCTCAAAGATGATACCTACACTTACCAAGGCCATAGCTATCACCAAGGGCAACATGGTTTTGCTCGGGATCAAGAGTTTGAAGTGACTGCTCAAAGTGAAACGAAAGCGCTTTTTACTTTAACCAGTTCGGACCAAAGTCACCAAATTTATCCCTTTGATTTTAGGTTACGTCTTAGTTATGAGTTGAAGGGGGCCACGATTTTAGTGGGTTACCAAGTTGACAATCCGGCCACAACAGACATGCTATTTGCCTTGGGAGCACATCCTGCCTTTAACATACCTTTAACGGCGCAAGATAATTTTGAAACCACCATGTTCAAGGTTGATCCTGCGCAGGAATACGCTCAAATTAAGTTACGAGGCCCTTATAGTGATCCTGAAAACCAGACAACTTTAGATTTAAAGCAAGCTCTAGGTTTAAATCATAATTTATTTGACCAAGATGCTTTAATTTTGAATTTACAGGGTCAAGAAGTAACTTTAAGTTTAGAAGGTCCCTCAGGTCATGGAGTGGCTCTTAAACTGCAGGAAACACCTTTTGTAGGAATCTGGTCACCATATCCAACCCAAGCACCATTTGTCTGTCTTGAACCTTGGTGGGGATTAGCCGACACCATTACAAGTGATCAGGCATTGAGTCATAAGTTTGCCATCAATAAGTTAACTGGGAATAGTAGTTGGCAAGCAGGCTTCGAAATGAGTTTCTATTAGAGGTGGAGCAAAATGGAAAAAAGTGAGACAGAAAATCAACATAATTTAGGACCTAACACCCAACACCACCATATGTCCATTGCTTGGCAAGAATACATCGGTGATGATGCTAAAGTGCCGGCGGATTACACTTCGTTAAAAAAACGGGCCGGAATTATTGGGCGGATTGGTTTGATGATGCTATCTTGTGGGACTGGGGCTTGGCGTGTGCGTGATTCTATGGACACGATTGCGCGGGTTCTAGGCGTAACATGTTCAGCGGATATCGGTCTATTATCTATTTCCTACACTTGCGTAGAGGGGGAACACAGTTTTAGTCAGACGCTTTCCCTACCTTCAACCGGGGTGAATACAGATAAGCTCGAAGTTTTAGAACGCTATGTTAAAAAGTTTGAGGTCAAGGGTGCTTCATGGAGCCTTGAAAAAATTACCCATGATTTAGATAAAATTAATGCCAAGCCTGGTAATTATACATCCGTTCAATCTGGGCTAGCCTCCGCTTTAGCTTGTGGTGCCTTTACCTTTTTACTGGGTGGAGGACTGTTTGATATTATTTGTGCTTTCATTGGGGCGGGATTTGGGCAATGGTTACGCAAAAAACTTAGCGGGCGGAAATTGACGTTGTTAGTATCCTTGATTGCGGCAGTTTCTTTTGCTTGTTTTATGTATTTTATTTCTTTTGAAGCTATTCAATATTTTTTCAATTTACATTTGAAACGAGAAGCGGGCTACATTGGTTCCATGCTCTTTGTAATTCCGGGATTTCCTTTCATTACGAGTGGTTTGGATATTTTTAAATCCGATATGCGTTCCGGGCTTGAAAGATTAGTTCATGCGCTAACTATCATTATAGTTGCGACGGTTACAGGTTGGTTGGTGGCCTTGTTGTTAAATTTCAAGCCTCAAAATTTTGCTGCCCAAAATCTTGATGCTATTTCCTTATTGCTTCTGCGTTTAGTGGCGAGTTTTTGTGGGGTCTATGGTTTCTCAGTTCTCTTTAATTCTACTAAACGCGTAGCTTTAACGGCTGGTTTGGTAGGGGCTGTGGCCAACACCTTGCGTTTAGAATTGGTAGATTTCACTAGTGTTCCTCCGGCTTTTGCGGCCTTTTTAGGAGCTTTAGTAGCAGGATTTTTATCTTTCCGGTTACAAAGTAAGTACGGTTATCCGCGGATTGCCTTAACGGTTCCGGCAATTGTAATTATGGTACCAGGTCTCTATCTTTACCGAGCTATTTATAATATCGGGTTGACTTCCATTGGCGTTGGTTCTTATTGGTTAACGCAAGCGTTGTTGATTGTTTTGGCTTTGCCGTTAGGCTTAGCTATTGCTCGGGTGCTCACTGACACTAAATGGCGACATTGCGACTAGACAAGTATGAAACTTTCAGAAATTTTTTGCTGAAAGTTTCTTTTTTTATGGAAAGAAGCCTAGATTTTCCCCTAATAAAGTAACCTTTTTTGAAATGGAAACGTTTTTTAGATGAATTCACAAAAAATTCACAATTAATTCATATAAAATTCACAATTAGTTTGTAGTATATACACATACCTTAACAAAAGAAACTTTTTTCATAATACTTTTTCCCCTAAAAGAAGTATATAAAGTCCTAGCACCCCTAGGCTAGGCATTTGATTAGTGATTTTCCCTGAATCCTAATCACAGACACCGAAGTTTTCCCTGAACTTCGGTGTTTTTTAGTGTGTTAAAACTTGTCTAGCACAAAAAAACAGCCTTTTAGAGCTGTTAATAAGGATTCTTACTATCAAAAAGGTCTTCATTTAAACCACGCTGGTATTCCGCTTGAATAGTGGTGTGACTGATGTGGTATTTGGTTTGCAAAAGTCTTTCGATTTGACTGTAAATAACTTCGGCCTGACTGAGTTGGCAGTTACTTAAGTTAATATGGGCCGAAAAGATGATGTCGTGCTCGTCAATCATCCAAGCGTGAATATGATGAATAGAAGTTACATTGGGGATTTGGAGGATATCAGCCTTAATGGCCGCATAATCTAAGTCCGGGGCGGCCTCCATTAGAATTATGAGGGTCTTTTTAATGATAGGCCATGCTTCCCAGATGATGTAGCCAGAGACCAAAATGGTTAATAAGGGATCAATCCAGTCAGCTGGGATAAAAGTGAGGACTAAACCGACACCAATCACAGCGAGGGAGGAGAGGGCATCACTCAAGATGTGGAGATAGGTGGCTTTGATATTTAGATTGTGTTTGCTGGAACTGGCCAAAAGCAAGGCAGAAATCAGATTGGCCAGCAGTCCGATAATGGCTACAGTCAGCATTACAGGACCGTCAATGGTTTCGGGATGACCTAATCGTTTGAGAGCTGCAAAGCTTAAAAAGACTGACATAACGACTAAGAAGAGAGAGTTGAGTAAAGCAGCGAGAATTTCGGCTCGCTTATAGCCGTAAGTTTGGGAAGGTGAACGCTTTTGTCCAGCAATAAGTTGGGCGCTGTAACTCAAAATAATGGCAAAGCTGTCTCCAAAGTTATGGAAGGCATCGGAAAGTAGGGCCAAACTTCCTGATAAGAGGCCTCCGATAATTTCAGCTAGCGTAATGGCAAGATTAAGCAGAGTTACGAGAGTAAAGCGTTGCTTACTGAGTTTGATATCGTGTTGATGATTGTGCATAATAAATTCCTCCCCGAACTAATTTCAAGTCAAGCATAAGCAAAATTGTCCTTAAAAACAAGAGGAAATTAGAAAAAAGAGACCTAAAAAATTAGGTCTCTTTAGTGAGCGCTGGCACCAGAGACGGCATCAAGGCTAACTCCTTCATGAGGGATAAAGTGGTATTTGATGTCATTATTTTCTAGTTCTAGGCGTAAATCAAAATCATTTAAAATCCAGGTATCATTTTCTAAAATTTGGAAACTCACTCCCACTGCGGTTTCAACTACGACCCCGTCTTCAGTGACAGGTTGACTTTTGATACCAAGATAGTAATTAGGGAAAATTGTGGGAATTCCTCCATAAATTTTGGGATAGATGCGGATGTTACCCCCGTTAGTGAAGCCGAATTCTTTTTTGAACCATAAAGCCGCATCCGGCATTACTTCTAAAGTCATATAAAAACCTCGCTTATATCTTGATACTTCTTATTATAAATTTGAAAACCGCTTTCATCAATCTTTATGCCCAGATTGATATAAAAGCTCAGTTAAATTAAGTTGGTTCAAATTTGGAAAGTAGGTGGTAAAGTAGGCTGGTGGTGGGGCGACAATAGTTTCGGTTGTAAAACTAAAAGGTAAGACTAGTTTTTGTTGTAAGCCGTGTAAAAGTAAGTGTTTAGCCTGGTCTTGACCATAGAGAGGGTCACCGACAATCGGATGGCCGCTGGCTTGGAGATGGACGCGTAGTTGGTGGGTGCGGCCGGTTTCCAAAGTGAGGTAGACCAGGCTATAAGCTGTGTTTTGGTCAAGGACGCGGTAATAGCTCCGGGCGCTTTGAGCCTGGAGACCGTTGATAGCCCGTAGGTTAGGATTTTGTGGGTTAAGCCCAATCGGTTGATCAAAAAATCCTTGTGTTTGTGTAAAGTGACCATGGACGATGGCTAGGTAGCGTCGTTTGATGGCTCCTTGGGCAATTAATTGGTTTAAAACTGGAACAACAACCGGATTTTTAGCTACTAGCATGGCTCCGGAGGTTTCTTGATCTAAACGATGGACCATATAAGCTTGTCCTAATTGGGCACTGAGGTAGTTCATGACGGTACCTAATTCTTGGGCTTGATTGGGGTGGCTTTTAATTCCTGCTGGCTTGTTAATTACGACTAAATCTCGATTCTCGAATAAAATTTCTAACCGCTGGCTGCTATCTGGGAGGTAGTACTGTAAGCTGCGAAACTCCTGGCCTGTAAATTTCAGTGAAACCATTGTGCCTTTGCGAACCAAGGTTTTCAGATGATGGTAATGTCCGTCAAGCAGGACATTTTGTTGCTTACTTAAACCATAAATATAACGTTTGGGTAAGCGCCATTGGTCTTTGAGTAAGACCTTTAATTCCAAATCGGCGGGGCTTTTTTCTTGGATAATCCACATATTATTTCCTTTCCATTACTGGGTTAATCTTTCTTAATTTTACATGAATCGTCCCATATTTTTAAGACCGTGAGGTCTTTTTTTATTGCGCTTTAACATATATGAAAACCCCAGCAATCAGAGCGAAAGGGCTGGGGTTTGGATTAGTTAACTTTTAAAATTTGGCGCACCATTTCCTCCATGTCCTGTGGATCACAAGTGAGGTGATGGCGAATAGGAGCTTCAAATAAAGTAGCCACGGTTGGTGGCAATGGGGTTTGAAGCTTAGCTTGCAACTCGGTCACTGCTTCGAGACCTTCAGCGTGCTGAGAATCCGTTTCTAGGGCTTCAAGTACTGCTTGCGGGAATTTATAAGGACTAGCGGTGGAAACAATCACCATAGGGCTTAAATCGCCACTTGCCTTTTGATAGTTTTTGGCCACCGCCGAAGCAACTGCAGTATGCGGATCAAGGATGTAGTCGTCTAGAGTGGCTACTCGTTTAATTTCCGTTGCAGTTTGTACTTCATCGGCAAAGCCAGCCGCAAAATCACCTAGATTTTGGAAAACTTCAGAATCTAATTGGTAGTGACCAACTTGGCTAAGTTGGTCCATGAGCGCTGCAGTTTTGGTTGCATCTTCTCCGGTAATGTAGAAGAGTAGGCGTTCGAGGTTGCTAGAAACCAAAATATCCATGGAAGGTGAGCTTGTCACATAGAAAGGACGTTGGCGGTCGTAACGTCCACTATTAAAGAAGTCGGTTAAGACCTTGTTTTTATTAGAAGCACAAATGAGTTTCTTGATTGGTAAACCAAGTTTTTTAGCAAAATACCCGGCTAAGATGTCTCCGAAATTCCCGGTTGGGACTGAGAAATTAATTTTTTGACCTAATGTAATTTTACCATCGCGTAAAAGTTGGCCGTAAGCGGCGAAATAGTAGATTATTTGGGGGAAGAGACGCCCAATATTAATCGAGTTAGCCGAAGAAAAGGCTAAATGATGAGCCGCGAGATCTTGCGCTAAAATTTGGTTATTAAAGAGTTCTTTGACCTTGGTTTGAGCGTGGTCGAAGTTCCCATTAATTCCAACTACATAGGTGTTTTCGCCAGTTTGGGTCAACATTTGCTTTTCTTGGACGCTAGAAACTCCATCGCGAGGATAAAAAACGATAATCTTGGTACCTGCAACATCAGCGAAGCCAGCCATGGCAGCTTTTCCCGTATCACCGGAAGTGGCGGTCAAAATCACAATATCTTGGTCGTGTTGATTTTTTTGGGCGGCAGTGGTCATCAAGTGTGGTAAAAGCTGGAGGGCTAAGTCTTTAAAGGCGATGGTTGGCCCATGGAAGAGTTCGAGGTAGGCATTGCCTGCTTGATAGCTTAAAGGAGTAATGGCTGGGTCCGTAAAGTTAGTACTATAGGCAGCTGTGACACAAGCCTCTAATTCTGCGGTCGTATAGTCGGTGAAGAAGGCTTGTAAAATGTGTAGAGCCAGTTCTTGATATGAGAATTTGCTTAAATCTGCTAATTCAAAATCAAGTTTGGGAATTTCGGTGGGGACAAAGAGACCGCCGTCAGGACTTAATCCTTGTAAAACTGCTTGTGAAGCGGTATAAGTCTTACCTTGTGGGTCGCGCGTAGAACGATATAAGAGAGTCATAAAATTTCCTCCTTTAAAAATAAAAACCGATAATTTTAGCTTTAGAATATCAAAAAATTCGTTTTTAGTCAGTAAAAAATAAGAATTTTTTTAAAAAAATCTCAAAATGAAAAGGTTATATGTTAGAATTAGCTTAAAAAGAAACGAAGGAGTTGGTTCTCGTGGAAAAAATTAAGATTGGGATTCTCGGACTAGGTACAGTTGGTAGTGGAGTTGTCCGAATGCTGACCGAACACGCTGGCAAAATTACTTCCATTGTTGGTCGTCAATTAGAAGTTAAAACAGTTGTTGTCCATGATTTGAATAAGCAACGCTCCGTAGATTTGACGGGGGTCAAGGTTTCAAATGATCCTTTTGAAATTATCAATGATTCTGAAATTCAAATGATGGTAGAAGTCATGGGAACCATTGACCAGGCCAAAGATTATATTGAAGCCGCTTTGAGGGCCGGTAAGCATGTGGTGACTGCAAACAAGGATTTGATTGCCTTGCACGGACCTAGTTTAGTTGCTTTAGCTCGTGAAAAAGGTTGCGATCTTTTCTACGAAGCTAGTGTGGCCGGTGGGATTCCAATTTTACGGACGATTGTCAACTCCTTTGCGGCGGATAGAATTGTTGAAGTGAAGGGGATTGTCAATGGAACAACTAACTTCATCATGACGCAAATGAACCAAAATGGTTTAGACTACGCTACGGCCTTGGCTCAAGCCCAAGAAAGAGGTTTTGCTGAAGCAGACCCAACTAATGATGTTGAAGGAATTGATGCTGCCTACAAGATGGTGATTTTAACGCAATTTGCCTTCGGGATGGATATTAAACTAGCCGATATTTACGTTGAAGGGATTTCTAAGGTACATGCAGCCGACATTGCGGAAGCCAAACGTCTAGGTTACCAAATTAAGCTTCTAGGTCGGGCTAAGCTCATTGATGGTAGTATCGATGTAACGGTAGCGCCAGTTTTAGTCCCACAAACCCAACCTTTAGCTAATGTTGCTAATGAAAATAATGCTGTCTTTGTTACGGGAGCGGCTGTGGGCGAAACCATGTTTTATGGTCCTGGTGCTGGGGAATTACCAACAGCTAACAGTGTCTTGAGTGACATTATCACTGTTAGCAAGAATATCAATATGGGAACTACAGGAACGCGTTTTAATGAATATCAAACTCCAATTCAAAAGGCGACCGATGATCAAGTCGTAGACCCATATTATCTCGCTTTAGAGGTGGCAGATCGTCCGGGACAAATGCTCAAATTAACGGAAATTATGACCGAAAATCAAGCTTCTTTTAATTTATTAACACAAACAGAATTACCTGATCAAAGAGCACGAATTATGTTAGTGACTCATGAAATGTCACGGCAACAATTAAAGAGGATTAAAGTGGCCCTTCAAGAAGTAGCTGACCTGGAAATTAAGGCAGCTTATAAAGTTTTAAACTAGGTGATGCTATGACACAAACAATTTTAGTTCCGGCTACTAGTGCCAATCTAGGTCCAGGTTTTGATTCCTTAGGTATTGCTGTTGCCCTTTACCTTAAAGTCGAAATTGGTGTCGCTACGGATACTTGGCAGGTTATCCATCCTTTTGGTGCTACGGTTCCTAGCGATGCCAGTAATTTAATTGTAAAAACAGCTCTCGAAGTTGACCCTAGTATAAAACCACACCAAATTAAGGTCAATTCAGAAATTCCTTTGGCACGTGGTTTAGGTTCGTCTTCGTCAGCAATTGTCGCAGGTTTGATACTAGCCGATGTTTTAGGAGAACATGGTTGGTCTTCCAAAGAGTTACTGGAAATGGCGACCCGCATCGAGGGGCATCCAGATAATGTCGCGCCAGCAATTTATGGTGATTTAACAGTTTCGACGACTGTGGCTAATCAGGTTACGTCAATTAAGTTACCATTTCCTGATGCTGATTTAGTAGCTTTTATTCCTAACTATGAATTACTGACCAGTGAAAGTCGGGCAGTTTTACCGGAAGCATTAGCCTACCGCCAAGCAGTTGTGGCCGGGAGTATTGGTAATACTTTAGTGGCGGCCTTGGCTCGGGGTGATTTGGCTCAAGCCGCGCCTTTGCTGGAAGGTGATTGCTATCATGAACCTTACCGCTCCAAATTGGTGCCAGAATTAGCACCTCTAAGGGATTTTGCCCATGCCAATGATGCAGTCGTGTATTTAAGTGGGGCAGGTCCAACCTTGATGATGGTTGCTCCAACTCAAACTGGTCCGAAATTAGCTACCCAAGCGCAAAAGCTGGGGTTTAACGGTGAGTTCGTGGCCCTCGAAATCGATCGTCAAGGCGCCCGTTTAATTTCGGAAACAAACTGATGTTTCACGTGAAACATTAATAACCCCCCAGGAAACTGGGGGGATTTTTGTTATGTGGCTAAAACGATGCTAAGTAAAGAGAATACAGATAAGATAACCACAGATGGCAGGTAGTGGGGCCTCGACTTCGAAGTCACCGCCAGGCCGAGTTTTACGAGTAAGTGTTCTAATGCAACTTTGCATGTTAATTAAGTTTCCTTTTTATACTATGCCTTAGTGTAGAGCCTGGCGTAAGTCTGCAATTAAATCTGTAGCATTTTCTAAACCGACGGAAAAACGAATTAAGTTAGGTGTGATACCTAAGGCACGTCGCTTTTCGACTACCATATCGTGGTGCGTTTGTTGGTCGGGGAGGGTGACTAAGCTTTCAACCCCGCCTAAACTTTCAGCAAAAGAAATCACTTGGAGTTTTTCAAAGAAGTTAGCGACTTGGGCTTCATCCTTAATGTAGAAGGAAATCATGCCACCTTTCCCTGGGTAAAGGACCTTGGAGACGGCTGGTTCTTCTTCGAGATACTGGGCGATAATTTGGGCGTTAGCTTGGTGTTGTTTCATCCGAATCGGTAAAGTTTTCAAGCTCCGGAGTAAGAGCCAAGAATCAAAAGGATCAAGGTTAGCCCCGGTGGTTTTGAGGTTAAAGGATAGTTTGGCTGCTAAATAGTCGGAACCGGTAATAACACAACCTGCTAAAATGTCGTTATGGCCAGAGAGGTATTTCGTTGCTGAGTGGATTACGAGGTCTGCACCATCTTGAAGCGGTTGCTGGAAGATTGGCGAATAGAAGGTATTGTCTACAGCAATGATAATTTCTGGATTGAGAGCTTTAATTTGATGACAAACCTCCACAATGTCAATTTCTTTCATAGTTGGGTTAGAAGGTGTTTCGAGCCAAATTAACCGTGTTTCTGGTCGGCAAAGTGCAACTAAGTCAGCTACTTTTTGGCCATCCCATTCATCAAAGTGAATGCCAACATGTTCCGTGAGGTAATCAAAGTAGCGGAAAGTTCCGCCGTAAAGGTCATTTAAGGAGATGACGTGATCATTTTGTTTGAGGATTCCAAAGACTAATTGAATCGCCGCCATTCCTGAAGACAGAGCGTAGGCGTATTTTCCGCCTTCTAATCGGGCGAGGGTCTCTTCTAAGACACTACGGGTCGGGGTCTTGAGCCGTGCATAAGCAAATTGTTTATCTTCATCAAAATTAGCAACTTCGGCCAAGGAATCGTGACGGAAGTTAGATGAAAAGTACAAAGGAGCGGAGACAGATTTAAATTGGTCTTGGCTATTGCGGTTGCCGGCTTGGGCTAAAATGGTTTCTAAATGCATGAATGAAATCCTCCTATTTTTGACAAGCTATATCAAGGGCTTGAGTTAAATCAGCAATTAAGTCTTGTACGTCTTCGATACCAACGGCTAAACGAATGAGCTGCTTGGAAATCCCCGCAGTGGCTAATTCGGCGTCGGATAATTCGGCATGGCTCATTTTATAAGGTAGTTCGATTAAAGTTTCAACAGCACCTAAGGAAACAGCCAAATTAATGAGCTTCAGGCTGCTAACAAATTTAGCGACATCGACGCTTGTGGCTAGTTCAAAGGAAAAGAGCGCACCTAAACCTTTACTTTCGGCCTGAATAATATCAAAACCGGCTTGGTCCGGTTGGTAAGGGTAGTTAATTTGCGTGATTTCCGGGCGCGTTTTGAGAAAGGTAATGATGGCTTGAGTATTGGCGATTTGCCGATCCATCCTTAGAGCTAAGGTTTGAATCCCGCGTCGAACTAGGTTTGCATCTTGAGGAGAGAGGATGCCTCCCAGGGCATTTTGATTAAAGTAGACGCGTTTAGCCAGGTATGAATCTTTAACGACTACAATTCCAGCGCTGACATCCGAGTGGCCTGCTAAGTATTTAGTGGCGGAGTGAATGACGATATCGGCTCCGAGTTTTAATGGTTGTTGTAGATAGGGGGTCAAAAAGGTATTATCTACAATCGTTAGTAGACCATATTCTTGGGCTAAGGCTGCGATTTGCTTGACGGAGGTTACTTGTAAGAGCGGATTGGTTAAAGGTTCAAAGTAAATAGCCTTGGTATTAGCCCGGATGGCAGCACGTATTTCTTCAGGTTTGCGGGTGTCAACCGCCGTGACTTCTAAGCCCCAACGTAAGAAGTAATTGTAAATTAAGCGGAAGGTTCCTCCATAAATTTGTTGGCCGACAATAATGTGGTCGCCTTTTTCAAAAATAGCTAAAGCCCCATGAATGGCCGCCATACCAGATGCAAAGGCAAAAGCGGCATGCCCCGCTTCGAGTTTAGCGACTTGGTCTTCTAGGGCTTGGCGGGTAGGGTTACCAGAACGAGAGTAGTCAAAACGTTCGGGACCATCTACGTCCTTAAAAGCATAGGTCGTGGCTGTGTAAATGGGGGGGACAACCGCTCCGGTGTTGTGATCGCCCTGGTAAGGGCTGTGAACTAAATCTGTTAAAAAACTCATCTAAAAAACCTCCTAAAATACAAAAAATCCCTGGAAAAATTCCAGGGACGATTGAAAACCGCGGTACCACCCTTCTTGTCAGTGACCTCTTGACACAAACATGTCATGGATAGTATCGCATCCCGACGAGCGAGCAGCTTGCACCACGCGCTTGACTCCGAGCTCATCTTCACTAAAGTTCGTCTTTCTACCCTTGCACCCTCGGTAGTCGCTATTTAATCAAAGCTTCCTTTTAGCTACTCTTCTCATCAAAGTCTCTAATTAATCTCACAATTTAATATAATTCTAATCCTTTTTGTGAAAAAGTCAATAAAAAATTCCTCATAATTGCTCATGAGGAATTTTAGATATACGTTTTTTAGTTCAGTCGTTTTTCTAAACGTTTGGCTACTCGGGAAAGGGAGTAGCAAACGACAAAATACATGGCAGCGATAATCACATACATCGGTAACATATAACGACTGTCTTGACCGTAGATGATTTGGGCCCGGTACAATAATTCCGGTAACACAATGATTGTCGCCAAAGAAGTATCCTTGACTAAGGAAATAAATTGGGAAACTAGGGCGGGAATCATCTTGCTGATGGCTTGGGGCAAAATAATGTGGCGCATGGCTTGCCAATAAGTTAAACCATTGGCTCGAGCCCCTTCCATTTGACCAGAATCAACAGCTAGAATCCCACTACGGACGATTTCGGCAATCATAGCAGATTCAAAGACCACCAAAGCGGTGATTGCTGCCGAAGTTGGAGATTGCCGTAAACCTAATTCTGGTAAACCAAAGAAGGTAAAGAAAATCAACAAAAGTAAGGGCAAATTACGAATAATATCGACGATAAATCCGATGATAGTTGAAAACACAGGGATTTTACTATAACGAATAATCCCTAAAATTAAGCCAAAAATAGCTGATAAAACAATCGAAATTAGCGAAACATAAATGGTAACTCCCAACCCCAAGAGTAAGTAGCGGAGGTTAATCCAAGAATAAGCGTCACTTAAAATACTCATAATATCCCTCCTAAGCTAATTTCTTTTCCAGGTAGCGCATGTAATACGACATTGGTAAGGTCAAAATCAAGTATAAGACCCCTACAACAATGTAAGTCTCAATCGTTCTAAAGTTGGTTGCGGCAATGATATCTCCTTGATACATGAGGTCAAAACCAGCCACAAATGCTAAAACGGAAGAGTTTTTAATTAAGTTGATGAATTGGTTTCCTAGAGGGGGAATCACAATTTTAAAAGCTTGGGGCAAGATAATATATTGCATGGCTTGCCAATAGGTTAAACCATTGGCGCGTGCTCCTTCCATTTGTCCGACGTCAATAGACTGAATCCCGGCTCTTACAGTTTCAGCAATGAAAGATGAGGTATAAAGAGTTAAACCAATCGTCCCAGCTGCAAAACCACTTAGAGGCATCACGTATTTAGGTACCACGACATATAAGAACATAGTGATAACCAAAAGGGGGATATTTCGGAAAAGTTCCACATAGGCATGGGCTAAACGAGACCAGAATTTGGAAGGGAGGGTTTCTAAAATGGCCATGCCCGCCCCAATAATTAAAGAAAAAATCAACGCTAATAAACTACAAAAGACAGTATTGAGAAAACCAGTTAAGAAGGCTTGCCCGTTAGTGCTTAAAATTTCAATCATTTACTGGCCTCCTTGTAATCAAAACCGGCGACATCTCCAAACCATTTGTTGGCGATTTTCGCATAAGTCCCATTTTCTTTGAGTTCCACTAAAGCTTGGTCAATGTGGTTTAAAAGGTCTTTTTGCCCCTTGTTAACCGCAATTCCGTAAGGAGCAGCAGTGAAAGTTCCACCGGTGACGCGGTAGTTTTGGTTTTCTTTAGCTAAACCATACAAAATCCCATTATCGGCCGCCATGGCTTGTCCTTGGCCGGATTGGAGGGCCACGAAGGCTTGAGCGTAGTCCCCGTATTGTAAGACCTTAGCTTGGGGAGCAACTTTTTTAATGTCAGCTTCTGTGGTCGTTCCTTTAACCGCTAAGACTGTTTTATCATTTAAATCTTTAACATTTTGGATAGCTGAGCCTTTTTTGACCAAGAGGGATTGCCCGGCGGCAAAGTAAGGTTGCGAGAAATCAACAATTTTCGCTCTTTCAGGCGTAATTGTCATTACGGCGATAACGGCATCTAGATTTCCATTTTTTAGGAGAGGAATCTTAGTATCGGCTGTCACTTGGATAAATTTGGCTTTAGCATTTTTACCGTAGATTTGTTGGGTTAAGGCCTTGGCCATATCCACATCAAACCCCTCGATTCGGCTATTTTTGATATTCATCAAACCAAAGAGGTTGGTATCAGCCTTAACACCCCAAGTTAAGGTTTTGGTTTTCTTGTCTTCTTGGTATAAATTGACGCTCTTAGCTTGACTGCTTAAAGGTTTCAGACTTAAAAAAGCTCCAATTAAGGTAATCACTAAGAGTCCGCGCCAGAGAAAAGTTCTTTTTGTCATAGAAAGCCTCCTATTTGTGGACGATAATCTTGCTTAAGAATTGACGTGCGCGTTCTTCTTTAGGCTGTTTGAAGAATTCTTCGGTAGGGTCGTCTTCAACGACTTGTCCTTGATCAAAGAAAATTACGCGGTCGGCTACTTCGCGAGCAAAACCCATTTCGTGTGTGACCACTAACATGGTCATATCAGTTGTTTGGGCAATGTTTTTCATAACGGCTAAAACATCATCAATCATTTCCGGATCTAAGGCCGAAGTGGGTTCGTCGAAGAGTAAAACTTGGGGTTTCATAGCTAAGGAACGTGCAATCGCAATCCGTTGTTTTTGCCCCCCAGAAAGTTGGCGAGGGTAAGCATCGGCTTTATTTGCTAAACCCACGAGTTCCAAGAGGTGCATAGCGAAATCCTTATTTTCTTGTTCGTCGCGCTTGAGGACAATACGGGGGGCTAGCATAATATTTTCGAGGACGGTTTTATTATTGTAGAGATTGAAGTGTTGAAAAACCATTCCCACGTTTTTACGAATTTTATTAATATCAGTTTTATTATCGGCGAGATCATAGCCATTGACCGTAAGTTGGCCAGATGTAATATTTTCTAACCCGTTAATAGTACGAATTAAAGTACTTTTACCAGAACCAGAAGGTCCGATAATCACTGCTACCTCACCTTTTTCGAAGGATAAATTAATATCTTTCAAGGCATGGTATTCGCCGTAGTATTTATCTACGTGGTTAAATTCGATCATTGGCATATGTATCCCAGCTTTCTTTTGATATTTTTAAATGATTACCTCATAATTTTAATATCTTTTTATCATAAAAGTCAAGTTCAACTTTTTGTTTGTGTTATATTTTCTTACATATTTTTAAAAAGATTTATTTTTTTAAAGCGATTCACCTACTAACCAAAGCTTTAAAGTTAAAAGAGGGCTCAAGGTATCTAAAAAAGGATGAAGAATCCTTTAAGTTAGGCAAAAAATATCGTTTGATAAAGTTAAATAAATTTGCATAGCTAGTAGGGATATGCTATTATCGGTATATCAAAGAAAGTGGAGGAAATGTAACATGTTGAAAGTAAAAAACAATCAAACAACCACATCATCCACTACCCAAACAACCACAATTTAAGTTTTTGGGCTTCTTTGGTAGCGATAATTGTTAAAAGCAAGTTAACCGTCTGGAGCCAATATCCAGGCGGATTTTTTATTGGAGGAAAACATGGGAAAAAATGAAAGGACACAAATCCATGTCCATAAGAAAAAAAGTACGGAGTTGAATCGCTCACTGACTTCCGGCCAGATGCAGATGATTGCCTTGGGGGGGACCATCGGGGTCGGTTTGTTCATGGGATCAACGTCGACCATTAAATGGACGGGACCGTCAGTCTTACTCGCATATGCTTTTGTTGGGGTCTTATTATATGTGGTCATGCGGGCTTTGGGAGAAATGATTTATCTCAAACCAGGTACCGGTTCTTTTGCTGATTATGCTAGTGAATACATACACCCTGCGGCAGGTTATTTGACCAAGTGGAGTAATATTTTTCAATTTATTGTTGTCGGTATTAGTGAAGTGATTGCGGTTACGGAATACTTAAATTACTGGTGGCCTAACTTGCCGGATTGGATTTCTGGTTTAGTCGTGGTGATAACTTTAACTTTAGCTAACCTGGCTTCTGCTAAAGCTTATGGGAACCTGGAATTTTGGTTTGCCATGATTAAGGTTGTAACCATTATCTTTATGATTATTATTGGATTAATGGTGATTTTATTAGGGTTTGGAAATCACTGGCATCCCTTAGGTTTTAGTAACTTATGGCAACATGGTGGTTTCTTCCCGGGTGGGGTGAAGGGTTTCTTCTTCTCCATGTCCATCATTGTCGGATCTTACCAAGGGATTGAATTGTTAGGGATTACTGCAGGGGAAGCGGCCAATCCGCAAAAAGCTATCGTGTCTTCGATTAAAGATATTGTGTGGCGGATTTTGATTTTCTATATTGGGGCTATTTTTGTGATTGTGACTATTTACCCTTGGGATCAATTGGCTAGTGTAGGTTCTCCCTTTGTGGAAACCTTCTCTAAGGTTGGGATTGCCGGAGCTGCCGGGATCATTAATTTTGTAGTTTTAACAGCGGCTATGTCTGGCGCTAATTCTGGGATTTATAGCGCAAGTCGGATGCTGTTTAAATTATCTATTGATAAACAAGCACCTAAGATTTTTAGTCGCTTATCTAAGCATGTGGTACCTAACGTTGCTATCTTATCAATTTCTGCCGGGATTTTATTTGGTTTTATCTTGAATATGGTTTTATCTATGGTGAATAAATCAGTCGAAAACCTCTTTGTTTTGGTTTACAGTTCCAGTGTGTTGCCGGGAATGGTGCCTTGGTTTGTGATTCTTCTATCAGAATTACGTTTCCGTAAGCAAAACCAAGCTCAATTAACGGACCACCCCTTCAAGTTACCACTTTACCCCTTGTCAAATTACTTTGTCATGATTTCCTTGTTGGTGATTTTGGCCTTTATGTTTATTAATCCTGATACCCGTGTATCGGTTTCGATAGGGGTTATCTTTATTTTAATTGTCCTCTTGGCCTACTATCTCCAAGAAGGGCGCAAAAGCAAAGTTTAAAAATTAAGAGGTCCTGTCAGTTTTAGGCAGGACCTTTTTGAGGGGACAAAAAATGATGGTTACGCCTTGGGTAAAACTCGCGATGGTGAAAATCAAAATTCCGGCCGTTAGCATTTGAATTTGCGAAACCAAAATTACATCGAAATTCGGGTAGGTAAACAGTTGCTTGGTAAAGAGGTTGGAAATTTCCTTTAAGGAAGTGGAAAGAATAATTAACTCTGTCTAAATTCTTTTTAATTGCAATTTTCTCTTTCCGTTTCTCTTAAATAAATCACTAGCCTTTAGGATAAAAAGGTTTATACTGTAAACGTAAGTTCTTCTCATTTTGTCCACCAAATTATAACTTTTTAGGCATATATATCTTGATATTGAGAGAATAGTCGTGTTAAATTAGTGATAAAAGTTGCAAAATTATGCAAAAAAAGTTAATTGAAATCTTTGAAATTAAATGATACATTAAATTCGTAAAGCGTTTTCTAAAAATTGTGAATTTTTTAACGTTAGATTAGATATTACAAGGGGTTGAGAATTTTGAAGAAATATATCGGTATTGCCGGCACAAACTATGACAAATCATTGAATAAGAAGCTTATGAAGTTTATTCAAACACACTTTAAAGACCAAGCAGAAATTGAAATCATTGATATCAGCAACTTACCAGTCTTTTACAAGGTGCCAGGAGGAAATTTACCTACCGAAGTGCAAGTTTTAGATGAAAAAATTGCCCAAGCAGACGGAGTGATTTTTGCCACACCGGAATATGACCACTCTGTGCCAGCTGTTTTAATGAATGCCATGGAATGGTTCTCCTACGTTAACCAACCATTCCACGACAAGCCTGTTTTAATTACTGGAGTTTCATATGGGAGTTTGGGGACTTCTCGTGCCCAAGACCACTTACGTCAAATCTTGAATGCGCCGGAATTAAGCGCTGCTTTAATGCCAAGTCAAGAATTCTTAGTGGGGCGTGGTTTCCAGGCTTTTAACGAAGACGGGACTTTAACTAACGAAGATATGGTAAAAGACTTAGAAGCTCAAATGTCAGCATTTAATGATTTTGTTGCCCAAAATAAGTAGGAGGTAGAGCATTTATGAAATTAGTTGGGATTGCTGGTTCTATTGCAGAAGAATCATACAATAAAAAATTACTACAATTTATCCAAAAACAATTTCCAGAATTAAATTTGGAAATCTTAGATATCAAAGATGTGCCTATGTTTAATGAAGGTAACGACCAATCAAATAGCGAGGTCATCCAATACTTAAACAAAAAAGTTAAGGAAGCTGATGGGGTGATTTTGGCAACTCCAGAACATAACCACACCACGACCGCAGCTTTGAAGAGTGTCATTGAATGGTTGTCATTTAACTTACACCCCTTCAAGGAAAAACCGGTCCTTTTAGTAGGGGCTTCTTATCGTACTCAAGGGACTTCTCGTGCCCAATTGAGCTTACGGCAAATTTTGGAATCACCGGGGGTTAACGCTTTGGTGATGCCAAGTGACGAATTCTTGTTGGGAAATGCTAAGACCGCTTTTGACGAAGAAGGTAACTTGAACAATGAAGGTACGGTTAACTTCTTAACTAGTGTAATCAATAAGTTCACAAAATGGGTAAAGGTATTGAAAGCAGTGAATATTAAAGAAGTAAAAAACTGGCAAGATGAAGATATGACGGTTTCCAGTCCAATCGACACAACGATTCAAGGAGTTGAACCTGATGATCCTGAATGGGTTGAAAAGGCGGCGAAGATTACTAAGGCTGCTTCAGGCTCCGATTTCGTGAAGTTAGATCGTGGGGTTTTATCAGTAGACCAATTAAACTGGTTCTTAAATTCTATGCCATTTGAATTAACTTACGCTGATGACAACAACCAGTTCCTTTACTACAACCATATGTTGGAAGCTAAGGATATGTTGGCTGCCCGGACTCCAGACCAAGCAGGGGACTCTTTGGAAAATGTGCACCCAGAACGTGCCAAAGCCGGAGCTAAGCGGGTGATTAACATGTTACGTAATGGTGACAAGGACGTGAAGATGTTAGTGCCAGGCTGGAAGAAGAATGGCCCTGCTATCTTACACTACTACGGTGCCATGACTGATGACGATGGTCGTTACCGTGGAATTAACGAAATCGTGCTTGATCTTTGGCCAGTCGTGCAATACTACTTGAAGGCTACGGGCCAAATGTTAGTTGATGACCCTAACGCCGCTGATGCAAGCTCTGGCGCTTCTGCTCACGGAGCTGCTCCAGCCACACCTACTCCAGCAGCGGATGCAACTTCTGGTGCTTCTGAAGAAGAAAGTTCTGAAGCACCTGTCTTTGCTAAACCTGAAGTTAAGGAGGAAACTCCCTTACCATCTGTCGAAGATGTAGCTACAGATGCAACTTCTGGTGCTTCTGAAGCTTAATCAAACTGATATTTTAATGAAAGTCGTAACTATGGTTGCGACTTTTTTTGAGATTCAAACTTTTTTCATAAAGCCCTCAGAGTTTCTTTCTAATCCTTTGTTAGACTGAGAGTAAATTAGATTAAGGAAAGAAGGGATAAAATGGAAAAAATCTGGTCGTGGTTAGGGTGGCTTGCTATTTTGGGATTACCATTTGGGCTTTTAGTTCTCGCGGGTGATGAATATCAAAGTCTAAGTTATAACCGTGCAATTTTTATCTGTTTATATTGTTGGGGCCTAGTTGGGCTTTGTTTGACGGTTTACCCACGTTGGCGTCATTATTTAGGTTTAGAAATACGGACCTTTCTAACCCGACAAAAAGCACAACACTCACGTCTTTGGGAAAATTACAAAGGGGTCCTCTTTTATTGGACGCCTAAGGTGACTTTAGTGGCGAAATGGGGAGCTTTAATTGTCATGGTTATAATTTGGTTTTTAGTTCAGTTTGATGAAAAATTGACCGCATCTTTGTCCTTCATTTTGACCTTTAATGCCTTAACTTTTCTCGGACTTCTCCTCTACGGTGGTAAGCTATTGTGGTCGCAAGATGAAATATATGTCGATAAGCGTCACTAAAAAAAGTCGCAAGTAATTTTTGGTTACTAGCGACTTTTTTAGGTTAATTAAAAAGACTTTGAATCCAGGCAATCAAACGACTAAACCAGCCTTGGGCGTCGGAGGCAAGTTTATGGCCTGCTTCGCTATTAGCCCAATCTTTGGCTTTATTCATTAGGTTACCAGTTGAATTTTTGACGTTATTAATGGTATTAGAGATATTAGTAACGTATTTCTTACTAGAAGAAATTGGCGCGCTTTGGAAGTTGACTAAAACATTGACGATGTTAGTTATGCTGTTACTAGAAGTTTGTTGGTCAATATCTCGCTTAGCTAAAGCTTCTTCTAAAATTTGTTTGATGTCAGTGGCAGTTAAGGTATTCCCTTTTTGTTTTTCTTGAGAGATTTCCTTAGTTGTGTCTCCAACTGCAGCCATTAATTTTCCTGGATAAGTAGCATCACCGCTATTTTCCTTGATAGCATCTTGCGTGGCACTCAACATATTATTGGCAGTAGTTGTGTTTTTACTATTCAAAGTTACTCCGTCTTGAGCGAAGGCCTTATAAACCCCGGTCAAAGCAGCTTCACCTGAGACAGCTCGGTTAGCGGTGACAACGATGGTTACGTCGGTTACCCCGGCCATTTGGGCAACCATGGCATATTGCTGAGAAGTTACGGTAGTAATATTGTTTTGACCATTATAGTTCTGAATGTTGACCTTCACCCCTGAACCAGGATCTCCTGGCGCAATGGCGACCGAAGAAATCATGGCAGCATCGGTAGTGCTAGAGCCACTGGAAATATAAGTACGGTAATCAGCGGCGGTGGATGTTAAGGTTTGAAAGTTAGAATCTGTACCTAAGACCTCATCAATCTTACTGTAAAGTTCCTTGGCCACGCCCGCTCCGTAAACCACATAGGATTTAGAAAGGGTGTGGGTCGTTGTACCATCGGCACTGTTAGCATCCACGGCTAAGGCCTTGATTGGCAAGGTTAAAAAGCCACAAAAAAGTGTGGCGATTAAAATTAACCGTGTTACGAGTAATTTGTGTTTCATCACGAGAAACCTCCTTATTGTAAAAAATTACCCTCCTTAATTTTACCATGGAAGTAAATCAAGGAGGGTAAAGAAATTCTAATTTCCTGTAAGTAAGAGTAAAACTGCAGGTAGATTATTGATAAAGTGCAAACTAGTTGAAACTACTAAATTTTGACTTTTGCGGTAGGTATACCCCAAGACCCAGCCCATACTGCAGTAAAGAATGACACTGGCTAGGGTTGTTGAACTGTGGGCTAACCCAAAGATCAAACCACTGACAAAGATGGCCCAGAAATCACTTTTACGGAAGAAAAAATTCATAAAAAGTCCGCGGAAGATTAATTCCTCTGTCAAGGGGGCGAAAATCACAGCCATTACTACGGTCATGACGGCGGTGGTGGGATTTTTTTGCATTAAATTTACGATGGCTTGATCGTTGGCAGAGGTTTCTTGGTGGTAAATAAGCATATTTAAACTGGTAAAAATAATTTTACAGCCCATTAAGGTAATCCACATCCATAACAAGAATCTTCCGTTACCACTTTGCCAAGGTCGATAGAGCCCCTTGAATTTGAGAAACTTAAAAGCCACTATGAAGAAAAGGGCATAAAATCCGAAAAAAAGTCCCCAGGCTAAGAAAATATTTTGGTTATTATTAGCCAATAAAAGCCCGGATTGGGGGAGTTCCATCAAGATTAGCATCCCGATGAAAATTAAAACCTGTTTAAACCAAGAAAAACATCTTTGGCTAAAATTTTTTTGCATAAAATCACCTCATTACACTGAGTGCCAAGAATAAAACTAAAGATAAGTTCAGACACTATATATTGTGTTTTTTGAATTTTTTAACACAATATATAGTGAAAAAACGCTTGTCAACTCCTAAGATATGTCCTATAATAATCCTTGTCGTTTTTACCGGCGTTGGTAAAAATACTCATCTGATCAGTGGAGTAAATCAAAAATTGAAGGATGTAACTTATGTTTGAACGTTATCATGATGTCTTAACCCACCTGCCAGAATACTCTAAAAATGTATTCCGGAAAGGTTATTTTGCTTGGCTGTGGAAACAATGCCAAGGTTGGGGTGCTTTTTCTTATGCGCTCTTAGCTTTTAACTTTATCTTACAAATTATCTCATTAATTCAATCCTTTGGTCAAACCCCAATTGCGTCTTTACTTTCATTTATCGGGGGGAACTTATCGGTGGCCTGTGTTCTGGGGATTTCTAACCGTTCCGGAATTCAAGGGTGGGCTGGAGCTATTTCCGCCCTGGCCATTGCCTCCACGGGTTTTATGGCCGGAAACTACGCGACGGCTTGGGAACAAATTGGTTACTTGATTTTTTTAGACCTCTTCTGTATTTTAGATCCGAAGTGGAATGATGACATTCAAGTTGAAAAATTTGAATCAGCCCTGGAATGGGTCAAATATATTATTTTCTTCCTTGTAACTTGGGGGATTGTTTACTGGCTCTTTAGCATGACCAATGATCCACGGGTCTTCTTAGACAGTTTGAACCTGGCGATGGCCATTACTGGTTCTTTATTAGAATTAAATCGGAAACGGGAGCAATACTTTGTATGGACTATTTCTTCGGTCTTTACGATTGCTCTTTGGACCCAAACCATGTTGCAAGGTGACGGTAATTTTGCTTTAATCTTCTCTTACAGCATTTTTTTCTTAAATGACATGTATGCTTTCTTTAGTAAGCGTGGCTGGTTCCGTTTGGAAGAAAGAGTTTAAAATTAAATTTTTTTCAATTTTGTTTTCCCTCCTATTTTAACTGAATTTTTTGCGCTAAAATTAAATTGTAAACTCATAACATTGCTCCGTCGGGATTCAAGAACCGGTGGGGCTTTTTTGCAAGCAAAAATAAGTTACTTGTGATAAAATGAAGGATGAATTTTCTGTCAGTAAAATACTCTCCTATAAGGAGAGAGATTGCGGGGAATAAAATGAAAAGATTTTTTACACGCGACTCCTGGCGACTACCAGCAATCTTTGCAAATGTGAAACTCCGTCTGTTAGCAGCTTTACTTTGGGTGATGGCGATGGCCTTTGTGGTTTTAGGCTTTCATCTTAGTTGGTTAGTGGGACTGGTGGCTTTACTCTTTGTGATTATCGTAATCGTCATTACAATAAATGTGGTCTATCAGACCAACCAAAATACAAGTGAATATTTGACAGACTTATCTTATCGCATTAAAAAGGGAGAGCAAGAATCTTTCTTGCGTCTACCGATTGGGATTTTGTTTTACAATGAAAAAGCGGAAATTGCTTGGGTTAATCCTGCCATGCAACGCTATTTTGGTAAGGAAAAAATTTTAGGTCACCCCTTAAAGGAAGTTGATGAAACTTTAGCAGACTTGATTGTTATCCATCAAGATGATGATAATTTTTGTGAAATCTCCTGGAAAGATAAGTATTACACCTTTCGGGTGCAAAAAGAAATTCGAGCGGTTTATCTCTTTGAAGTTACGGAATACATAGGTTATAAACACCAATATGAAGATTCACGGGTAGTTTTAGGCCAAATTTTTTTGGATAACTATGATGAGGTAACTAAATCCTTAAATGATCAAGAGATTTCGCGCCTAAGTAGCTATGTAACTACGACCTTGTCGGATTGGGCGGAGCGGTTTAAAATGTACTTAAAGCGCATTGATGAAGACCATTACTTTGTTTTAGGTTACACGTCCATGTTGGAAAAAATGGAAGAAGAGAAATTCAAAATCTTAGATGAAATTCGTGAGTATACCTCTAAGCGTAATAATCCGATTACCTTAAGTGTTGGTATAGCTTATGGCGGGGATAATCTTGCGAATTTAGCTAGCCAGGCCCAAAGTAACTTGGACCTGGCCTTAGGGCGGGGAGGAGACCAAGTTGTTGTGCGAGCCAAAGATGGGCAAGCTCGATTCTATGGCGGAAAAACCAATCCGTTAGAGAAACGAACCCGAGTGCGGGCGCGGATGATTTCTCAAGCCCTCCAGGATTTAATGCGACAAAGTGAACAAGTTTTTGTCATGGGACATAAAAACTGTGATATGGATTCCATTGGTGCTTGCCTGGGAGTTCGGCGGATTGCAGCCATGAATCAAAAAAAATGCTGGATTGTCTTGGATAAGGGAAATCTCCACAGTGATATTTTACGGTTATTAGAAAGTTTAGAAGATTATCCTGAAATTGCCCAAAGTATTATTAGTCCAGCTGAGGCTTTAGAAAGAGCGATTAACAGTGATCTTTTAGTTATGGTGGATCACTCCAAGCCATCTATGTCCGTTAGCCTCGAACTTTACGAAGCCATGGCCAATCGGACCATGATTATTGATCACCACCGGCGGGGCGAAGAGTTTCCACAAAATCCGATGTTGGTCTACATTGAACCTTATGCAAGCTCAACTTGTGAATTGATTACGGAAATGTTTGAGTACCAACAAAAAGATCTCGAACCAATCAATAAGATTGAGGCTACTGCGATGTTAACGGGGATTATCATTGATACCAAGTCCTTTGCCCTACGGTCAGGGACGCGGACCTTTGATGCGGCGAGTTACTTACGGTCAGTGGGGGCCGATCCCGAAATGTCCCGCCACTTTACCAAGGAAAATGCCAAGGATTACATCCAACGCAACCACCTTTTGGAACGGCTGGAACTCTTGGATGACAACGCCCTTAGTACTGGTGAAGAAGAACGGATTTATGATCCAGTTACGGCCGCTCAAGCTGCCGACTCTTTGTTGAATATTAGTGGCGTAGAGGCTTCCTTTGTAATTACCCGGCGGAATGAGGATACAGTTGGGATTTCTGCACGGAGTAATGGGAAGAAAAATGTGCAGGTCATTATGGAACAACTTGGTGGTGGGGGGCACTTATCCAATGCAGCAACTCAAATCAAGGACACCACGGTGGCTCAAGCGCGTCAGGACTTGTTAGCCTTATTACAAGCAGACGCTGAAGAAAACAAATAAAGAATGTGAGGAAAACAAAATGAAAGTTATTTTTACACAAGACGTACGTGGTAAAGGTAAGCGGGGAGAAGTAAAGGAAGTTCCTGATGGTTACGCGAACTTTTTGATTAAGGCCAACAAGGCTAAACAAGCCGACGCTAAGGCAATGTCAGCTTTACGTGGTCAACAAAAGGCGGAAGCCAAGCACGAAGCCGAAGTTTTGGCCGAAGCTAAGGTCTTAAAAGAAAAACTTGAATCAGGTGACTTTGTGGTTGAAATGACGGCTAAAGCCGGCAGTGATGGTCGTTTATTTGGCTCCATTACTAGCAAGCAAATTTCACAAGCTATGGAAAAACAATATGGTATTAAGATTGATAAGCGTAAGATGGAATTGAATGAACCAATTCGTTCCATGGGTTATGTCAATGTCCCAGTTAAATTACACAACCAAGTCTCTGCCAAGATTAGAGTACACATTGCCGAAAAATAATGACTGTTAGAAATCACCGCGTTTGTTGGTGATTTTTTAAACGAAAGGAGTTTTTATGAACAACGAAAGCGTGGAAGCTAGCTTACAAGAAGGGTTACCACCCCAAAATATTGAAGCGGAACAATCTGTCCTAGGTTCCATTATTATTGATAATGATACTCTCGCTGATGCTCAGGAATATTTGGAAGCCCAAGATTTTTATCGCAGTGCACATAAGCAAATTTTTCAGGCTTTTGTTGACTTAAACGACCGCGATGAACCTCTGGATCCGTTGACAGTAGCGAATTACTTAGCTGAACAAAATCAATTAGAAGATGTGGGAGGGCCGGCTTATTTAGCTGAATTAGCGGGGATTGTACCATCGGCATCAAACGTAGCTAACTATGCTAAAATTGTTTCAGAAAAGTCCACGTCACGGAAATTGATTGCGGCTGCGCGGGATATTATTTCGCGAACTCAAAATCAAGATGGTGATATACAAAGTTTGGTGGACAAGGCTGAGCAAGATATCATGCGTATTTCAGAAAACCGTACTACAAGTGGCTTTTTGAAGATTAAGGATATCATTGCAGAATCTTACCAAAATATCGCAGACCTTTCTCAAAGAAAAGAGACGATTACAGGGTTAGGAACGGGGTTTGCAGATTTTGATAGGATGACAGCGGGACTGCAACCGGATAATTTAATTATCTTGGCAGCTCGGCCGGCTGTTGGGAAGACGGCCTTTGTTTTGAATATTGCACAAAATGTTGGTTTAGCGACGGATAAGACGGTAGCTATTTTTTCTTTGGAAATGGGGGCAGAATCTCTAGTTAACCGGATGTTATGTGCCGAAGGAATGATTGATGCCGGTCACATGCGGACGGGGAACTTGACAGATGAAGAGTGGCAACATTTAATGATGGCTTCAGGTTCTTTGAGTCGAACGTCGATTTTTATTGATGATACCCCGGGAATTAAGGTTTCTGAAATTCGCGCTAAATGTCGTCGTTTAGCCAAGGAGACTAAGAATCTTGGGTTAATTGTGATTGATTATCTCCAACTGATTGAAGGTTCCAATAAAGAAAGTCGTCAACAAGAAGTTTCTGAAATCTCGCGACAATTAAAGAAGTTAGCTAAGGAATTAAATGTGCCTGTGATTGCCCTATCCCAACTTTCCCGTGGGGTAGAACAACGACAAGATAAGCGGCCAGTGCTATCTGATATTCGGGAATCTGGTTCAATTGAACAAGATGCTGATATCGTAGCTTTCCTTTACCGAGATGATTACTATGAAAGAGAAGGTTCTCAGGACGGTAATGATGATGGTTCCGGGATGCCTATACCGGGAATGCCGGATTCAGATAGTAGTTCTAGTCCGGTAGAGTTAATTATTGAAAAGAATCGGGGGGGCGCGCGAGGAACGGTTAACCTCCTTTTTATGAAATCTTATAACAAGTTTTCTTCGCTTTCCTTGCGAGATGATCAATAATTATTAAGAAAAGTTTAAGATGGCTAACGGGAAGGTAAAAAATTAACTCAACTTGATTTAATAGCGGTAAAATACTTCTATAGATTGGAAGCGAGCCTTGATAACAAGGTTACGAAAGGGTGAAAAATTTATGTCAACATTAGGAACTATCATTGTGTTAGCTTTTATTATTGTGGTAGCTTTATTAGGGTACTTCTTCAATAAAACTATGCCAACCGATTTAAAGGTAGCGAAGCCAATGTACAAAACTTTGGTGCTTTACTTCTCTCCAGCTGATGAAGTAAGTGATTTAGCTCATGAAGTTCACCAAGCGGTTGGTGGTGACATTATCGAATTAAAAGGTAATCCCGCTTATACGGGGCACGATAAGACCCGAGCTTTTAAGGAATGGATTACTGGGGCGACACCAGAACAGATTACGCCTATTCCTGATTTAGCTAACTATGACACCATTTTTATTGGTTACCCTATTTGGTTTGGGACAGCACCGATGGTGATTAAGGATCTTTTAAAAAAGAATGGCTTTGCAGGTAAAGATATCGTGCCTTTTGCTATGGAAACTGCTATTTCTGGGAAACGGACGCGTTCTATTCGTCTCTTGAGAACTCATGCACCAAGAGCAAAGGTTTTACCACGCTTGCTCTTGCATAAAGGTCAGGATAACCAAGTTAGAATTGCCGCCTATCTCAAAGAAACTGGATTAAAATAATAAAACTTTGCGATTTGTCTTAACAAGTCGCTTTTTTAGTTGAAAATTATCAATCTCTTAAGGTCTTTTCAGATTATTGTGCTATGGTATAGATATACTAGTAAAGGAGTTGGAATCGTGAAAATTATTGCTTTTGGTATTCGTGATGATGAAAAGCCCTTTGTGGACCAATGGTGTCAAGCTAATCCTGGGGTGGAAGTCAAGATTACCCAAGAACTACTTACGCCGGAAACAGTTACCCAGGCTCAAGGTTTCGATGGCGTAACAGCCCTACAGTTAAACCCCTATGCTGATGAAGTTTTTGAAAAATTAGCGAGTTACGGTATTAAGAATTTTTCTGTACGTAATGTTGGGGTGGACGGTATTAATCCACAAGTTGTCGCTAAGTTAGGGATAAAAGTCACTAACGTACCGGTCTACTCACCAGCAGCGATTGCAGAATTTACCGTTACGCAATTGTTGAATCTCTTGCGGCGGACTAAGGAATACGACCGAAAGATGGCGCAAGGAGACTTTCGGTGGGCACCGCAAATTTCTCGTGAGTTGAATCAACAAGTAATTGGGGTTGTGGGAACCGGTCATATCGGTCGCGTCGCTATACAAATTTACCAAGGTTTTGGGGCTAAGGTTATCGCTTACGATGCTTTCCGTAACCCAGAATTAGAAAAGACGGGCATTTATGTTGACAGTTTAGACGAGCTATACGCTCAAGCGACCGTGGTAACTTTACATGTGCCCCTTTTGGACAGTACTCACCATATGTTAGACCAAGCAGCTTTTGCTAAGATGCGTCCGGGTACACTTATTGTGAATGCTTCGCGGGGACCTTTAATTGATGAGGAGGCCTTGATTGCTGCTTTAGATAGTGGTCAGATTGCTGGAGCGGCCTTAGATGTGATGGAAGATGAAACGCAGGTCTTTAATCACGATTTGGGTAATCGCAAGCCAGATTATCCGGCCTTTAATAACTTATTTGCACGCGACAATGTTTTAATTTCGCCACACCGAGCTTTCTATACGGATGTTGCTGTGCGTAATATGGTCTTTGAGAGTTTCCAAGCTAGCCGCGATCTTTTTGAAAAGGGATATTCAGACAAAGAAGTGAAATTTTAAGGGAAAAGGCAATTTTAATTGCCTTTTTTATTTTTAAACGCCCCTAAATTTAATTTAAAGTTCGCTAATAAAAAAAATATTTTCATTTCCGGATAATAATATTCGGTTTCTGTTGAAGAAAGGATAACTTTTTGTTACAATAGCAAGTGGTGTTAAGTGGAACCTTCCGCTTAGAAAAAAATGCACTCGTCAGTGCATTGCAGATAAATTAACGAGGTGAAGATATGTCATCAGTTGTTGTTGTAGGGAGCCAATGGGGCGACGAAGGAAAAGGTAAGATTACCGACTTTTTGAGTCATGATGCGGAAGTGATTGCCCGTTACCAAGGGGGCGACAATGCCGGTCATACGATTGCTTTTGATGGTAAGACTTACAAATTACGGTTAATTCCATCCGGGATTTTTTACTCCGAAAAGATTGCCGTGATTGGTAATGGGGTTGTATTAAATCCTAAATCTTTAGTTGAAGAGTTAGACTATTTGAAAGAAAACGGAATTTCTACAAGTAATTTACGGGTTTCTGATCGAGCCCATGTCATTTTACCTTACCATATTGCTCTAGATAAGCTCCAAGAAGCTTCTAAGAAGAGTAACAAGATTGGAACCACTAACAAGGGAATTGGTCCAGCTTACATGGATAAGGCATCTCGGGTCGGGATTCGTGTCGCTGATTTATTGGACCGTGAAACTTTTGAAGCAAAATTAAAGACTAATTTGGAAGAAAAAAATCGCTTGTTTGAAAAATTCTATGATGCTGAAACTTTAAACTTCGATGATATTTTTGAAGAATACTACGCTTATGGCCAACGTTTCAAGGAATATGTGACGGATACTTCTGTTGTCTTAAACGATGCCTTAGATGCTGGTAAGCGGGTCTTATTCGAAGGTGCTCAAGGGGTTATGTTAGATATTGACCATGGAACTTACCCATTCGTAACCTCCTCTAACCCAGTTGCTGGGGGAGTAACTATCGGGAGTGGGGTTGGTCCTGCCAAAATCGACAAGGTAGTGGGAGCATGTAAAGCTTACACTTCTCGGGTCGGAGACGGTCCTTTCCCTACCGAATTACATGATGAAATTGGTGATCGGATTCGCGAAATTGGGCATGAATATGGGACAGTTACTAAGCGTCCGCGCCGTATCGGTTGGTTTGATTCAGTTGTGATGCGCCACTCTAAGCGTGTTTCCGGTTTAACTAACCTTTGTTTGAATTGTTTAGATGTGTTAACTGGTTTAGACGAAATTAAGATCTGTACTGCGTATGAGCTAAATGGTGAAAAAATTTACCATTACCCAGCTTCCTTGAAGGAATTAGCAGCATGTAAGCCAGTATATGAGACACTTCCGGGGTGGTCAGAAGATATTACTGCTTGCAAGACATTGGAAGAGTTACCAGAAAATGCGCGTAACTACATTCACCGAATCCAAGATTTAGTGGGGGTAAAAGTTTCGACCTTCTCTGTAGGGCCAGACCGTGAACAAACTAATGTTTTAGAAAATGTTTGGGCACGAATCTAACTAAGAATTAAAAAAGCCACTTTTGCATTGGTTAAATGCAAAAATGGCTTTTTAGTTTACAACCAAGGTTGTTTTAAACTGAGGTGTTGTTTCATATCTTTTTGAGCTTGGTAGTTCAATTGACGTTGTTGCTTTCTTTTAGAGTAACCTCGACATAGGTAAATTTCTTCATCGCTTTCGGGTTTAACCGCGGGGATGGTAACATCATCGTCGGTAGCAACAAAGGTAATAAAAGCTGTTGCACCTAAAAAACGTTCGCCCGTCAACATTTTTTCCCCAATAATTTTTACGAAAACCTCCATAGACCGCGTTCCGCTTCCTGTTAAGTAGGTTTCGATACACATAGCATCATCCAATGTGAAAGGAGCGATGAATTGGACGTTGTCTAAAGCCGCTGTTACTAGATGGCTACGACAAGCTCTTTGGGCGGTCACTGAGGCTGTTGCATCTAGAATTTCCATTAAACGTCCGCCAAAAAGGGTACCATGTTCATTTAAATCCCCATTTAGAATGCGGTGATTTGTAATAGCTAAGGTTTGTTTACAAGTAAGTGTTTTAGGCATAAAAAATTCTCCTTGGAAAATTGTAAAGAAAAACCAACGAGCCTTAATAACCTTGCACCGTCATAAAATAATCTTTATAATCTTCTTTGATAATCTCGACGGTTCGTTATTAAATCTCATTGGTTCTGGTCATTTAAGAAGATGATGTTAATTCAACCCTTAATCTAACCTAGAAGTGTCCATACTTCGTTACCAAAATCGCATTTGCGAACTCAGTGAATTAACCGTATCTTCTTTACACCTTCATTATAAAGCAACTTTTAACAAATGCAAGCGTTTTATAAAATAAAATACCATGATAAAAATTAAAGTTTAATGACAAAAAACGAGATTAAATGAGATTTTTAAGCAATATTCGGGTAAATTAACCTTGTAAAAGGTTTTAGTAAATCCTTTTTTGAATTTTTATAATGAGAATTACTTAAATGAATGAAAAAGTTCGGATAATTTACAAAGTCTTGAAAAATCGTTATACTAATTTAAAACAATTTTATAGATTTTCAAGGAGGAAAAAAGAGTGTATCTTTTAGTTAATGCTCTCGGTTTACTAATCTTCTTGGCAATTGGTTTTGCTTTTTCTAAGGATCGTAAAGCCATCAAGTGGATGTCCATCGGTGTGATGATTGTCGTGAACTTATTTTTAGCCTGGTTCTTAACCAGCTTCTCAATTGGTCGGATGATGGTTGAGGCGGCAGCGGCTGGTTTCAATAGCCTAGTTGATGTAGCTTATGAGGGGGTAGCCTTTGCTTTTCCAAGTCAAATCAACACGGATTCTAAAGACTGGTTCTTCTCTGTTTTAATGCCCGTATTAATGATTGTGCCATTATTTGATATTTTAACTTATATCGGGATTTTACCATTCATTATTAAGTGGATTGGTTGGGCCATTTCTAAGATTACCGGTCAACCTAAATTTGAATCATTTTTTGCGATTGAAATGATGTTTTTAGGGAACACGGAAGCATTAGCTGTTTCAACTTTGCAATTAAAGCAAATGAACAAGGAACGTAATTTGACGTTAGCTATGATGTCCATGTCTTGTGTGACAGCATCAATTGTGGGGGCTTATACCCAAATGATGCCACCTAGTTACATTTTAACGGCAATTCCAATTAACGTACTTAATGCTTTAATTGTGACGGCTTTGATGAATCCAGTTGACGTTCCAGCTGAAGAAGATACGATTGCAACCATTGGGGCAAACCCGGAAACATTGGATGCTAATGGTAAGAAGGAACCATTCTTCTCCTTCTTGGGTAACTCAATTATCGGTGCTGGTAAGTTAATCTTAATCATTGTAGCTAATGTTATTGCTTTTGTGGCATTAGCTAAGTTAATTGACAATGTTTTAGGTGTGGTTCACCCATGGTTATCCTTAGAGCACATTTTGGGGATTATTATGTACCCATTTGCTTGGTTACTTGGTTTACCATTTGATGACGCCTTCAAGATGGCTCAATACATGGGGATGAAGTTGGTAACTAACGAATTTGTGGTTATGCAAGATGTGACTAAGACTATCGGGACTTCTGCTTTTACAGAACACTTCCGGGCGGTCTTGACAACTTTTGTGATGTCCTTTGCTAACTTCTCAACTGTGGGAATGATTATTGGATGTTTTAAAGGTATTGTTGACGATGAAAAGAATGACTACATTTCTAAAAATGTTTTATATCTTTTAGTTTCCGGGATTTTAGTTTCCTTGCTTTCTGCAGCAATGGTGGGACTTTTCTCCTGGTAAAATCTAAAGAAGCTCGTGACGTTAGTCGCGAGCTTCTTTTTTGGTAAATATAAAAAAATGGAGATAAAAAAAACGGTCCTTAACCAGACCGAAATTAAAAATGGGTGGTCAGGGGATCGAACCCTGGACCCACGGATTAAGAGTCCGTTGCTCT
>NZ_AZFH01000101.1:0-333 GCF_001435735.1 Ligilactobacillus equi DSM 15833 = JCM 10991 | reverse complement strand
GAAGCTGTAGAAGCAGTAAACAAGACCGGTTTAGAAGACTCAATCACAGCAGGTGATACGTTATCAAAAGCAGGTAACGTAACTGCAGATGATGGAACAGAAGTTCCTGTAGACCCAGCGGACAAGGAAGCTTTAGACAAGGCCCTTGAAGCCGGTAAGGCAGTGGACAATAATCCATCCGCAAGCCAAGCAAATGTGGACGCAGCGAAGAAGGCAATTGATGACGCAATGAATGCCATCAAGAACAAAGCTAACCAAACTAGCGCTCAACCAACTGACGTTCAAGCTGTGAAGGATGCCCAAGGTACAGCAGTTACAGGTAAGGCAACCCCA
>NZ_AZFH01000099.1:0-626 GCF_001435735.1 Ligilactobacillus equi DSM 15833 = JCM 10991 | reverse complement strand
ATATTTAGCCCCCAGGATATCCGCTATATTAGAAGAACCACGAGTATCGGAGTGCTTGTAAAAAACTATTTGGTGATTGGAGAACTCAACTGTAGATCTGACCGCCCAAATATAAGTTTTGTGGCTTTTTGTATTCTTAGCCAACACTTCATACGGAGTTTCATCCATATGAATAACTTCCTCTAGAAGTAACTCCTCTAGAAGTCTATCATAAAGTGGCTGCAGATAACGTTGGGAAAGCTTTATCACACCTTCAGACATCTGTTTTGAAGTGATTGGAAGTCCGTAGGACTTGAACAAAATTTCTTGCCTATTTAAAGGTATTGCCAGTTCGTACTTATTCCTAATAATTTCAGCTAAAGAGCTTGCAGAGAAGTAGCTATGATTGAATAAAGGCGCAGTCTCAGGGATAGCTTGAGCTAATACTTCATTACCATTATCGTGTTCTTCGATATTGCTACATTTATAAGTTCGAACATAGTGGTTAACACATTCAAACTCTGCAGGTTTTTGTCTTAATTCACGATATTGACACTTCTTGCCGATAGCTATCATCTTTTCACCGCAACATTTACACATCTTTCCTGGTTCATCATGAATAACATCTCGTTGTTCAAATTGATCTA
>NZ_AZFH01000098.1:0-2991 GCF_001435735.1 Ligilactobacillus equi DSM 15833 = JCM 10991 | reverse complement strand
GCTGAATCTGAGCGACTTGTTGATGTCGAACTAGATTCTGATGTTGACTTGCTTGCTGAAGCACTTACAGATGTCGTTTCGTCATAGCTCACATAAACTGTAAGTTCCTTAGTTTCTCCAGGTAATGAGTGACCTTGGGCGTCAACCCCGTTACTTGGTAATGTCGCAATCACTTTCACTGGTTGGTGAGTACCACTAGTTGGAAGAGTTTGACCTGGCTTCAATTCATAATTAATAATCGTTGAAGTACCCTTTAAAGCTTGGATATCTTCTACTGTACTCTGTGCATTAACTCGTCCTTTAATAGCATCAATTATTTCTGCTTCAGTTACCGGTTTAGTCCACGAGCGAACTGGCAGTTCAATATTATCCTCGTGGTTAACACCGATAATTCGCGTTTTTTTATTATTGTCGGTAATGTCCTTGATACCCGTAGCTGTTGTTACCACCGTATTAACTGTATAAACATCAGTGTAGTTTTTGAAAACGTTAGCCGTAAATCCACCGGAAACAACAACTTTCCCGTTTTCAGGTGTGTAAGTTAATCCATTGTTCAATTTTGACGCATATTTCGCATCAACAATACCATCATCTTTAGCTGCGGTTGTACCAAATGCCTCTGTCACCTTAACATCTTTATTGTAACTAGCAATCACAAATGGGTGTTGAATTTGTTCGCCATCTTGATCAACCCAAATGTAACGTTTGCTTGGACCTTCAGCTTGTAAATGCAACAATGATATTGCCTGAGATTGACTTGATGAAGTACTTGCGGATTGAGATGCTTTAGTCGATTCACTTGATGATTCCGAATTGGCAATTCTTAACGATTCACTTGTTGATTCTGACTCGGCAATTCTTAACGATTCACTTGATGATTCTGACTCGGCAATTCTTAATGATTCACTTGTTGATTTTGACTTAGAAGCTTCACTTTGAGATTCAGAAACACTACTGTTAACTTCTGACATGGAAGTTACTACTGATGGAATGTTAACTCCAATAGGATTCGCACCCGTAGCAACCGTCATATCCCAGTTTGCTAATGTCAGGTCTGTTGATAGTTGCCTAGGCCCTATCCCTGCTATTCGCCTAGAAGAAGTTTCGACTCTAAACCCGTTCAAATTAGCTGGTTGATTTTCATGTGAAACAGTACCTCTAACCTTAATAGTCACATCTGACATGTTAGAAATCTGAGCTGTGAATAAATCACCCTCTTTTGTAGTACCCCCTACTTTTGTAGCAGGGGTATCATTTATTGTTACAGAAGTAATAGTAAAGTTAGTAGGCCCTTCACTAAAAAGAATCCCTTGGTAACGGTTATTAGTCATCTTGTTGTGTAAGTGAATATTGTAAACCAATTCCTTAGTAGAACTATCGTACTCCCAAGTAATATCTTGGATAATTCCTTGTGGTGAAGTGGTTTGAAGATTCTTAAGCACACCGGTTGCTAGAATTGATTTAGTAGCATCATAACCATCAGAGGTTCCAGCGCCGCGTGAAGTTCCTGCTGCGAAGTTGATAAATGGTGAGTAAGCACCAGTAGTCAAGTAGTTTTGCAACATAGCCAATTCTTCGGCTGGTAGTTGGTCTAAAACTTCAGCAGGAATTGTAGCTAAATCTAAGATATTATCTTGTGTTGTCACAGATTCTACTTCACTAGCTGGGGTTACTTCAGAGTTAGCTTCTTGACTTGCTTGGGAAACTGTAACTTCTGAAACGTCCTCAGTTTCTGAAGTAGAGGTCTGTGAAGTACTTGTCTTAGAAGCTTGACTTTCTTTAGTGGCTTCTGTTTCTGACTTGGAAGCTTCTGTTTCACTAGTTTGACTATCTATTTCTGACTTAGAAGTTTCAGACTTAGTTGTTAATTCTGAAGTAGAAGTTGATACCGAACTTGATTCAGAGATTGATTCAGAACTAGATGTTGAAACCGATAATGATTCTGAAGCAGAGCCAGATACAGATACAGACTCTGAAGTGGTATCTTGTGAAACTGATTCACTAGTAGCTTGTGTTTCAGATTGGGAGTTGGCCACATTTACTTGGTTAGTTGTCGCCAAGTTCGTTTGATCGGCTTGGGCAGTTTGGTTAACTACCGCAGTACCTCCCAGTAACGCAGCCGTGGCAGCGGCTCCCTTCAAAATGAGTTGCTTATTCTTCTCGCTTGTTTCAGTGATTTCTTTAACGGTCTTAGCATCGATTGTTACCTTTTCAGGTGCCATTCCCCCAGAGACACGCAAAAGTCCGATATTACTTAACAGAACACGAACCCAATGTTTCCCCGACTTGTAAAGTTTAGCACGAACTTTTCGATCGGTTTCCCGAAACTCGCTATTAAACTTTTTCTGTTTCATAGATAATTCCCCTTTCGTAACATAAAACAATTAGTTTTAATTAACTTTAACTTAGTTTAACATATTGATATTTAAATTTAAATAGAGTAAAATACGTTTTTTACACTTTTTCATTTCCCATTTACCCCCGTTATATCAATATTTACATAGTTATATAAAACATTAAGTTTATTCTTATATGTAATGCTGAATAGGCACGTTTTATAATGTCAGAATTATTTTTCGCTAAAAATAAATTCAATTTTTAAAAGCATTTACAAAAAATTCTTTCCACAAAATACTTCCATCTGAAGATTCTTTTGACAGTGACTAGCTAATGATACTTGATCGTTAAGGAAATCTAGCACCAAAATCGCATTCTAGAGTAATTGACGCTTTCCCGAAAAAAGTTTTTAGAAAAATAATCAAAATTGAACTTTTTTGCGTATTTATATAATAAAGAGGCTTTTTATAGCGTTTACTCTTGCTCTCATTTATAATTAAAGGAAGAAGGAATCGAATTGGAAAAGCGCAGATACGAAAATACTGCTCGCTGGCGGGCCGCAGTTGAGCAATTGGCTGCCGCCCCGCTCTCAGATGACTTTATCACAGGGGCAAGAAGACTCCCGAACTTTGTTCGGGTGATGAATTGCCCCAT
>NZ_AZFH01000097.1:0-8963 GCF_001435735.1 Ligilactobacillus equi DSM 15833 = JCM 10991 | reverse complement strand
TGGGGTTGCCTTACCTGTAACTGCTGTACCTTGGGCATCCTTCACAGCTTGAACGTTCGTTGGTTGAGCGCTTGCTTGGTTAGCTTTGTCCTTGATGGCATTCATTGCTTTATCAATGGCTTCCTTCGCTGCGTCCACATCTGCTTGGCTTGCGGTTGGATTATTCTTAACAGTTTCACCGTTCTTGATTGCGTTATCCAAAGCTCGCTTGTCATCATCGACAGCGTTCTTGTAGTTATTATCCTTTTGGAAATCTTTGCCATCCTTGATAGCTTCTTCCAAATTAGTCTTGTCAATATCTATAACAATATTGAATTCGGCTTTAGAAGTTAAACCTGTACTATCTGTCGCTGTCATCTTAACGGTGTACAGCTCTTTTCCTTGCATTTGACCAGCCGGAATAATTTCTAATTCTTTATTAATAGTCGCACCCGTTGCATCATCCATGTAATCAGACACAGCCATTAAACCTTCTCTTATATCGGAAAGTTTTTCTTTATTAATGCTGTAGTATTCTACCTTATTTTCTTCATCATGATGTAGTTCACCTAGGTTCATATTCTTTGCAGTTGATTCAACATTAATAAGTGGCGCAGCATTAACGGGAACTAAAACAAATTTAATTGATTTAGTTCCCCAGACGTCTTGGGCGTAACCCACTTTATTAACTTCACGGTCAGTAGCTACTAAGTAACCCTTCTTAATATCTGCACCTGTGTAGTAATTTACGTTATTTTCATTAGGTAATTTAATTTCTGTTCCTGGATAATAAACTTTACGTGATTCATTATCTTCTGGAATTGTCAAGGTAGCCGTAGTGGTTTTTCCCGCATATTTATTAGGATTTAAGTCTATCGTAAAGTCACCATTTCTGTTCTTATCAACGATATCTAAAACCATCGCTTGGTTACCATTAGCGTAGTAGAAACGGCTTCGGTTTCTTTTATCTTGAGACCATGTTATACCATTAACAGTATCAGTTAGACCATTTTCAGCTGAACGCTTGTCGTTACCCCAAATAACCTGGTTAGGGTTAACTTCAGGTTGAACATAGAGTAAACTAAGAATATCATTCAGTTCAAACCTTGTTGTATCCCCAGCTGCTAGACGATATACTAAGGTCTTACCGTCATCAGATAATGCAAAACCCGGGTCATTAGGCCGTGAACTTAGTTGATCTTGTGTCCAACCAATTTTGTAGTGATCGTCAACTAAATTAGCAAAGTGGCCGTCCCCACTAGAATACTCTGGCGTTGACGTTTTCCTATCTGGAACATCGTAACTCCGGTGAGGATTTGTTTGATTTTCTGCCGGAACTGCAGCGCGATCTTCAGCATCGCCTGTTGTTACTGCCTTGCTTTCAGCTAACATATCAGCTGAAACCGCATTATTTTGCGCAAAATCAGCAACATTAAATGTTGTTGTTTGTGCTTCAGCATTAGATGATTCCGTTGCTGTTGCATCGTCAGCAGATGCCGTTGTTTCTTCTTGTTGTGCTTGTGTACTAACAACAGAAGTCGTTTCCCCTTCTTCTGTTGCACTTGCCTTAACTGGTGTAGATACCTCTGTTGTTTGAGCTTGGTTTACTTCATCTGCAGAAGCAGTTGCCGCTAAAGCACCTAAACCAAACGTTACCCCAATTAACACTGAAGCTACACCAACGTTTAATTTTCTAATTGAATACTTGAACTTGTTTTTGTTCATTTTTTCATCATATAAACGAGTATTGTTTTTCGAAACCATTAAACTTCCCCCTATTTAAACTTCTTAAAATATTTCATTCGATATTTTGATTATACAGACTTCCCAATTAACTTCAACTTGCTAATTTTTGTGTATATACATCAAAAAAAGGGGGGGTTATTTAATACTTTAACTTTATATTTTTTTTACTTTCTTTTAAAATTACTTAAAAAATGCCACTTTTTTTAAAATTTGCACAACATAAATTTCCAAAAAAAATCAATACAATATTTTCATCCCAAAACATGGATATACATTATTTTGAAATAAATTATTTTTCGCTAATCTTTTTCTAATCTTAATGCCATTTAAAATAACGAGATTCTATAGTTTCAAGCTTTATCAAGCTTATCCTTTCAGCTACATAACAACTGATTAATTACTATAAATAACTTTATTTTTTTATTCAGTTTCCCAACTAGCTTCTTGCTCAACAAAAAATCCCCCCTAATAGTTTTAGGGAGAATTTTTTAAATTTGAGGTGTCATAATCTTTTCTAACCACCATAAACCTAGTAATAACAATAGGGTTAACGCTACCGTTAAGAACGTTCCCACCAATAAAATATTAATGTCCTGCATTTGTAAACCTGTAAATAGAACCTGCCCCAGACCACCAGCCGAGATAGTCGCCGCAATGGTCGCGGAACCCATGGTCGCTGCTAAGGCTACCCGCAAGCCAGAAAAAATCGCCGGAACTAATAACGGTAACTGAATCTTAGTAAAAATTTGTCCCGTAGTCATCCCCAACCCTCGGGCTGCCTCCACTAAACTTGGATCGATTTCTTCTAACCCCGTTACCAACGTCCGTAACAAAATATACTCGCTGTATAACGTCAGCACGACGATTGCTGTTGGCATCCCTAGACCTAGGAAAGGAATCAAGAGAGCGAAGAAAGCATAGCTCGGTACCGCATAAAGGACAGAAAAAAAGTAAACCAATTTTGTCATTACCTGCGGATGCTTCAGCCCCCATGAAATGAGACTTAATGCGATAAACAGCGCCATAACTAAGGCTGGCACAACCAAGATTAACTGTTGCCCTGTATAGGTTAACAATTCCGCATAGTTTTCTATAAAGTAAGCTTTCATTCTAAGCCCTCCCACATTTTCTGTTCCGCCTTAACTGTCGCCATTAAATTTTGTACAAAAGGTGTAGGAGGATTTTGGATAATCTTTTGAGGCTTGTCAAAGGCTTCAATTTTCCCTTCATGCATAATCATCACCCGGTCGCCTAAATAAAAAGCCTCGGCAATATCATGCGTTACAAGTAAAAAGGTCTTTTGCCCCAGTGATTGATGGATGGTTTTAAGTTGTTTTTGTAATTCTAAACGCGTCAAAGCATCAATGGCTCCAAACGGCTCATCAAAAAGGACAAATTCAGGATTGGCGGCCAAGGCCCGTGCCACGCCGACGCGCTGTTGTTGTCCCCCAGAAAGCTGGCGGGGATAACGTTTTTGGTATTTTTCTGGATCGAGTTGCACCAATTCGAGCAGTTCTTTTACTCGTTGCTCAATTTTTGGCGATGACCACTTGAGCAACTTAGGTACGGTCGCAATATTTTCAGCTACTGTCATATGAGGAAACAACCCGATTGACTGCACAACATACCCCATTTGTCGCCGTAGAGCAATCAAATCTAGGGCTTGACTGTCTTGACCCTTCAACAAAATCTTCCCTTGCGTTGGTTCTATTAAGTGGTTGATTAACTTTAAAGTCGTCGTCTTCCCAGACCCCGATGACCCGAGAATTGTGATAAATTCCCCTTCTCGCACAGTAAATGACAAGTCGGGCAAAATCACTTGTGAACCATATTTCTTTACCACATGCTGAAACTCTAAAACTGTTTGCTTAGCTACCATTTTTCAACCTTCCAATCACATAATCAAAAGCAACCATCGCTAAAAGCGATAGTAACGCCACTGAGACACCACCAATTAACAAGAGATCCAGCCGATAAAGTCCTAAGCCCGTGAAAATCAGCGTTCCCAGTCCCCCAGCACCAATATAGGTTGCCAGCGTGGCTGAAGCCATGATTTCCACTAAAGCAAGTTTTATCCCATTTAGAATATAAGGCAAAGCTAGAGGAAACTTGACTTGCCAAAATAATTGATGAGCATCCATCCCTAAACCAGTGCCAACTTCTAGTATTTGCGGTGATACTTCCCGGAAACCTAGCAAGGTATTAATTAGCAAAGGCGGTAAGGCCAAAACGAACAAGGCCGTTATAGCCGGTAACGTTCCAACCCCCATAATCGGAATTAAGATGAACAATAGTGCCAAACTTGGAATGATACGTAAGGCCTGTGCAAAGCTCGTCGCAACTTTAGCAATCACAGGGATTTCACTGCCTAAATAACCTAAGGGTAACGCACATAGACTTGCTAGTAACAAAGTTGTCAAACTCAAAGTCAAATGTTGACCAACGGCCTGAAGATACTGGTCACTATCAGTGGCAAAATACTGGATAATGTCGGTAAACATCGCTACCGCCCCCTAATCAAAATTAGCTTGATACCATTTCTTGGCAACACTCTTGTAACTGTGCTTATCTAGATCCACTTGTTTATTTAATTTAATCAATGTCTTAGTCGTTAACTTACGGTCAACTTGATTAATAGTTTTCACCAACTTAGGATTTTGCTTGGCAACCTTAGTCGTAACAATCGGCATCAAATTATATGGTGGCCAGAAATTTTTGTCATCTTTTAAGACCACATATTTCTTCGAGGCTAACTGACCCTCTGTAGTGTAGGCTGGGGTCGCATCGGCTTTGCTTTGACTTAAAATTTGGTACTTTAAAGCATTGTCATAAACCTTATTGGATTTGAACTTGAAATCACCATATTTCTTGGCTAAACCTGCTAGACCGTCTGTCCGCTTATCAAATTCACCTTGTGAAGCAAAACGAATCTTCTCCGCATGACGCTGTAAGTCAGAAATCGTGCGAATACCATACTTCTTGGCCACACTGGCCCGCATAGCAATCCCTTGACCATCATTACCGGGCGCATATGGTAAAGCTGTTAGTCCTTGCTTGGCTAAACCGGCCTTAGCTTTTTGGTAAGCTTGGTCTGGATCAGTAGTCATTTTTCCTTTCAGAATAGTTAGCAGCGCTGTCCCCGTATATTCTGGATAAAGGTCAATTTGCCCTTTTTTAATTGCAGTTGGAATCACAGAAGAAGAAATACTTTGCTTACGACTTACCTTAAAGCCTTCTTTTTCTAGCGCCAGCGCATAGATTTCACTAACTACTTGACTCTCTGTAAAATTCTTCGCACCAACTACCACAGATGCGGCACTTACACTACTAGCTACTGTAGTCAAAGTACATAGTACCACCACGAACATTACACTTAACTTTAAAAATTTATTTTTCATTTTTTTCACCCTTTTTCTTTAACTAGTTGCGCTTTTAAATTAGCATGGTACTTTCGTGTTAGAGCTAATAGTTGCGCCTGTTCGGCCTCTGTTAGTTTCGTAAAAGCCTCGGACTCGTAGTGATTTAACGGCGCAATTATCTCTGTCGCCAATTTTTGCCCTTGTGCCGTTAACTGCAAGTATTTTTGGCGTTTATCAGCTAACAATGGTAAAAGTTCTAAATACCCCTGCGCCCGCCAATTTTTGATGGTGGCATTTACCACCTGCTTCGTTGAATAAGTCTTCGCTGCTAAAAGTTTCTGGGTAACTGCTTGACCGGTTACTTGCGGGTAAGTAGCCAGCCATAATAACATTTGCAAAGACTTACCCTTTAATCCATGTTGACGAGCATAATTTTCATAAAGCGCATCTCGCTCCTCTAAAATCCGTAAGTATGTGTGAAAATCCTTAACTGCCATTATTTTAATCCTCATTTCTAATAATAACCTTACCAAAAGCTTGCGAACTTTCTAAAAATTTATGAGCTTCTTGGATTTGTTCTAAGCTAAAGACTCGCTGTGGACTCACATCTACTTGATACTTGGCGATATAATCTAGCAACTTCTGCCATCCTTGTGAAGAAACATTACCAGAATAAAAGGTTGTCAGATAGACGTTATTGCGTAAAGCTTCCGTAGGGTCAAACTCCTTGAGGTACCACTGTCCCCCTAGAAGTCCCGTAGCACAAATAATTCCCCCCATATCTAAATGCTTCAATGAGTCCTTGATAACTTTTGGTCCCACTAATTCCAGAATTTTGGTAAACGTCGCTTCCGTCTGCAAGCATCCTGCCTTATCCAAAATAACCTGGTCATAGCCCACAGCCAATAATTGCTCTTTTTTAGCTAAATTTCGGACGGATGCTACCACCACTAGTTCAGGATAGCGGGCTTTGACAAGTTTTACAAAGGCTACCCCCACACCTGAAGCGGCCGCCCTTACTAAAATACGGTCACCCGCTTGAAGTTGCAACTGTAACATTGAGCCATAGGCGGTAAAGTAAGTTTCTGGGATAGCGGCCAAATTTTCCCAACTCAAATCTGTGGCAATGGGAAAAATTTGCTCGTTAGTCACTAGAACATATTGGGCATAAGATCCATCAAACTGACGCCCCATTTCTCCCATGGTTGTGAGTACTTTTTGCCCGTATGGTAATCTTTCAGTATCACTACTTGCAAAAATCTCCCCTACACACTCTATCCCTAGGATTCGTGGAAAAGTAACCTGCGGTGAAAAGCCTTGCCGGGTGAAAATTTCAGAGCGATTAATTCCAAAAGCCCTAATTTTAATCACTGACCAACCAGGCTTTACTTGCGGAATGAGACGCTCTTCAAGTCGCAATACCTCTGGTCCTCCGGCATGATGCACGACAATCGCTTTCAAAAAACTCCCTCCTTTGATAGTCAAATATTTTTACCATTTAATCTTACTAATCTTTTGAAATAAAGTCAAATATTTTGACTAATTTTAAAAATAAATAAATACCGCTTCTCCATAGAAAAGCGGCAACAATTGTTTATAAGTCAACCACGTAAAGAGGCTTTTGGCCGTTAAGGAAACGGCGAATATCTTCCAAACTCTGCATTACCATGTTACGCACAGCGGTTTGCGTGTAGTAGGCTGAGTGCGGGGTAACAATTGCATTAGGCATTTTAGCTAGACGTTGGTAGTCAGCAGGAAGTTGGGCGGGGTCTTCAATCACCTTCCAGAAGAACTCACTTTCACTAGATAAAACATCCAAGCCCACACCACCTAAATGACCAGATTCCAAAGCCGCAATCATCGCCTCCGTATCAACCAAGCCCCCTCGTGCTTGGTTAATGAAAATGGTACCAGGCTTCATCAGCGCAAATTCCTTCGCACCTAACATTTCCCGGGTACTATCGTCTAATGGCGTATGAATTGTGATAATATCAGCTTCTTTCAAGACCGTTTCTAAATCAGTGTATGTCAAGTAGGGTTCATAATTGGCACGATAAATCGGATCATAGCCCAGCACTCTGGCCCCTAAAGCACTGTAAAGTTGCGCCGAGGCCGAACCAATATTACCAACTCCAATAACCCCCACCGTTTTAGTATAAATTTCCTCGCTCATTAATGATTCCGGTAAAGTGAAATCACCACGACGTTCGCGGTCTTGAAGGACGGAGATTTTCCGTAGTAAGTTAAGCGCCACCGCCAAACCATTTTCAGCAATTGCTCGTGGTGAGTAAGCAGGAACATTGGACACTGTCGTAATGCCATGCGCATGAGCCTTGTCAAAATCAACGATATTGTAACCTACAATTCGTAAAGCAAGGTGTTTGATACCAAAGGCAGATAATTGCTGATAAACTTCTTCATCTAAGCTTTCGACTTGCTTAGTAGAAACTCCATCAAAGCCAGCCGCCAAAGCAACAGTTTCTTTGGTCAAAGGTTCTGTCACTAACTTAATTTCATCCTGGTGTTGGTCTTGCCAAGCTTGTACATGGCGTCGTTCATCATCAGAAACTCCATACATTATCACTTTCATTAAAGTCGCCCCCTAAATTAAAATATAATGAAATATTAATTATAATAATACTTGATTTAAATTGTAAAATCAAGACCATTTCTTGATAACTACTCTAGACATGTTGTGCATATTCTAATATACTGGAAGAAATAATAATTATGTGAGGTAAACATGGCAAAGAAAAAAATTAATGCAAAAAAACTTTTGCATCAAAAGCAATCTCAGGCAAGAAAAGCTCAACCCATTCGACGTCAGCATGATGCTTTCACCCCGATGAACCACATTTCTGATGAGCAATTCGTCAAAGATTCAATCACTATGTTAAAAAATGTCAAACAAGCAGATGACAAGCGAAGTATTGCCAATTTCCCTGCTGAACTCCTGGCATCACGCAAGGCGACTGCTCGTTACTTACAAGGATATTTCTTAACAGATGCACGTCTGCAAGCTCAACCATTAAGTGGGCTAAAAAACTACATCTCTGAGCACATCGTTATTCGTGGTTTGGTAAGTGACTATGATGCAGAAAAGGAAGAACTTCTCATCCAAAACCCGATTCTTTTAGCTCATTCAAAACAAGAACAAGGAGCATGGAATTACCTTCCAGAACCATTACACTTGGCTAATTGTTTCTCATTACCACTCAAAGATATTTATTCAGCTTCAAATGGAGTGCGGGTAAGCATTGGGGACTACATCATGTTAGATGCCCTAATTCGTGAAGACGAATCACTAACCTCGGTTGCAATAATTGATAGTGGTTTAATTGTCACAACTCGTCAAGGCTTTGAAACCGCTGATAATATCGACGGGAGTTTCCCTCGGAAACACGATTATCTCTTTGAATTCAAGGACTTACCTAATGGTGATTGGGGCTTAGTTTTAAATCAAGCCGGCATCGATCTTTGGTCTCGACTAAGTGAACGTCAACCCGAAGATTATTCAACTAATCTAGCTATTTTTAGCTAAAACGTAGCATCAATATAAAAAGGAGAAGTGAGTCAATCCAACTACTCACTTCTCCTTTTGTATATCCGGTTAACAACTTCTAAATCCAATCCGAGTCGTTACCCAATTATAAGTATGTCTAAACAACTATAATTTTATTATACATTATTCATCATTTCCTGGTCAACTGTTCTCAACCCTGGGATAGTCAAAACTTACCAGTAATTGGACAACATTTTGGCAATTTATAGCAAACAAAAAGCCCGTTAAAACGGGCTTTTTGTTAATAACGATTTTAAAAAATACCGGCGATCGGGGTCGAACCGATACGTCCTCAACGGACACTGGATTTTGAGTCC
>NZ_AZFH01000014.1:0-521 GCF_001435735.1 Ligilactobacillus equi DSM 15833 = JCM 10991 | reverse complement strand
ATGGCAGATATTAATCACTGCTTATCTAAGACACTTGTTGAACGATATGGTCAAAACACTTTGTTTGTATTAGAAGACTTAACTAATGTTACTTTTGAAAAATCTAATTCCAATAAAGACCAGACTAGAGAATTACACTCATGGTCATTTTACGATTTGCAGACTAAATTAACTTACAAGGCTCAAAGAAATCAAAGCCAAGTGCTAATTGTGTCTGCAAATTATACTAGTCAACGTTGTCCTCGATGTGGTCAGATTAGAAAAGAAAACCGTAATCACTCTTTACATGAATATAAGTGTGTGAATTGCGGATTCAGAACGAATGATGACCGTGTAGGAGCAATGAATTTACAAGAATTAGGTAAACAATATATCTCAGGTGTTGAGAGACTAAAATTTGAATTAAATAACGTTACTGACTGATATGTTGGTAATAAAGGGTGTTGTCAACCACCCAAACGTAGCCACATCAATGTAGGAGATTAGGCTTGCCTAACCGTTTGAACTACTGACACGCAAGT
>NZ_AZFH01000096.1:0-25017 GCF_001435735.1 Ligilactobacillus equi DSM 15833 = JCM 10991 | reverse complement strand
TAACACTGTACAATTTACAAAAAATGGAAGTATTACAAACTAGCAATTAGCGTAAAATTATAGCTTAAATAATAGGCTTTGATATTTGAAGTTACTTTAAAGAAACGAAGTAATAACTTATCAAAAAGAAGATGAAGAAATAGTTATTTAGTTTCAGATCTTAACAATATTCCTAAAAGCTGCTATTCTGAAGATATTAAAGTTAAGGAAGTGGATTTATGAAGGATATTTATGTTGTCGGAGCAGCTTTAATTGAGGATGGCAAAATCTTAATTACTAAACGTAGTAGTGACCGAATTTTAGGTGACCTTTGGGAATTTCCTGGTGGAAAGATTGAAGCTGGTGAAGATGAAAAGCAAGCTCTGATTCGTGAATTAGAAGAAGAATTTAATGATCAAATTCAAGTTGGCGCTAAGGTGGCAACGGGTGTACATGCCTATGATTTTGGAACCATTCATCTAACAGTTTATCTGGCTAAACTTTTGACTAAGAATTTTGATTTGATTGCACATAGTGAAATTTATTGGGCTAAACCAGAAGAATTGTTGACCTTAAATTGGGCGGAAGCAGATATTCCAGCTGCGCAAGCTTTGAGTCAAATGGATTTAACTGAGGTTAAGTTTGATGAATAAAATTAATGAAATGAAAGCAGCCGTTTTAAATTCCTTTTTGGATAAGGAAAAATACCAAGATAGTGCGACCTATGCAGCTCGTTTGATTGCGAATGAACGCCAGGAAAACATGCACGATCAACTTAAATATGAGTTGCAGAGCTGTCAAAGTTTTACCTTTGCAGTAGCGTTTGTAACAGAAGGAGCCTTGCTAGATTTAAAAGTTTGGTTGCAAGATTTGGCGCACCAAGGGATACAGGGGCGAATTTTAACTTCCACCTACCAAAATTTTAATCACCCTAAAGTTTTTACTGAATTAGCCAAGTTACCGAATGTGGAAGTGCGCATCTATCAGCCACCTAAACAAGGTGGTTTTCATGCGAAAGGCTATCTTTTTGATCATGGAGATTACCAAGTTGCAATGATTGGGAGCTCTAATTTGACGGAAAGAGCCCTGACAATTAATAAAGAATGGAATTTACGGGTTACTTCTCATGAAAATGGTCAGTTAACGGCAGATTTAGCCCAACAAATTGAAACTGATTGGGAAAAAGCGACGCCACTTACAGCAGAATGGATCGCTGAATACCGACGCACTTGGGTTAGTCCATTTAGGGACACCAAACGGGCAAAAATTGCGCAAATAGGGGATTTGGTAGCGGAAAACGTCGAAGCTGAAAAGTATGCGACGATTCGTCCTAATCAAATGCAAGCAGAAGCCCTACATCAGTTACAAAAATCACGGTTAGCGATGAAACACAAGGCCTTAGTGATTTCTGCAACGGGGACGGGGAAAACTTATTTGGGGGCCTTTGATGTGGCCGCTTATAAGCCTAAGCGTTTCTTATTCATCGTACACCGCGAACAAATTTTACAAAAAGCCTTAGAAAGTTTTCACCAAGTGATTGGTGGAAGCCGGGATAATTTTGGTATTTGGTCAGGAAATCATAAGCAAAATCACGCGCGTTACTTATTTGCGACGATTCAAACCATTTCTAAAGAGGCTAATCTTCGTCAGTTTACCCGTGAAGAGTTTGATTATATTTTAGTCGATGAAGCGCACCGAGCGGGTGCACAATCTTACCAAAAGGTTTTGGCATATTTTCAACCACACTTTCTTTTAGGAATGACGGCGACTCCAGAAAGAAGTGATGATGAGAATATTTACGAACTTTTTGACTATAATGTGGCCTATGAAATTCGTCTCCAAGACGCCTTGAATGAAGATATGTTGGCACCCTTTCATTATGTAGGGCTCAAGGATTATGAGTATCAAGGTGAGATAGTCGATGATCAAACGCCACTAGCGCATTTAGTTAGCGAAGAGCGGGTAGATTATGTTTTGGAACAAAGTCGCTACTACGGTCATGCCGGGGAAAAACTTTATGGTTTAGTTTTTGTGAGTCGTAAGGAAGAAGCGCAAAAAATTGCTGAGCTTTTGACTCAAAAAGGTTATCCGGCACAAAGTTTAACGGGAGCTGATAGTCAAGAAGCACGATTAGCAGCAATTGCGAAACTTGAGCGGGGAGAACTAGCTTATCTGGTGACGGTCGATATTTTTAACGAAGGGATTGATATTCCTTTCATCAATCAAGTTATTATGATGCGGCAGACACAATCGGCCATTGTGTTTGTCCAACAATTAGGACGTGGTTTGCGTAAGGCAAAGGGTAAAGACTACTTAACGGTAATTGACTTCATTGGAAACTACAAGAATAATTATTTAATACCGGTAGCTTTAACGGGGGATAATTCCCGTACTAAGGATGGCGTGCGCGAGAAGGTCAATTTAGAGCCGACTCAAGGTATTTCAACAATTAACTTTACGCAGGTTGCCAAAGATTTAATTTTCAAGCAGCTGGAAAAACAGCGTAATCCATTTAAGCAAGAAATTATTGACGATTTTCATGAACTCAAGCGTCGCTTAGGTAGAATACCTTTGATGACGGATTTCATAAAAAATAACATGGTTGAACCGCAAGCTTTACTTGACAGTCTCTCTAAGCGGGGAAATTATAATGATTTCTTACAGAAAATTGTCAAAGAAGAAGGCGTTAAACTTGGCGAATATGAAAATAAGGTACTCGACTTTTTAACTCAGGAGTTAAGTAATGGGAAAAGAGCGCAGGAATTACTTTTATTGAAGAAGTTGCTATCCCATAAAAAAGTTGCTAAGAAAGATTTTGCGGAGCAACTTCAAAAGCAGGGATATTTAGCTGATGAGGCCACATTAAGTTCGGTGGAACGGGTTTTAAACCTTGATTTTTACACACCAATGACAATTAAAGATTTAACCAAGACCCAAAGGTACCGCTATGGAAATGAACCATTTGTGGAGCTAGTAGCAGGAGATTATCAGTTGACACCAACACTTCGCCAGGCTTTAAAATCAGATTCTGGATTCTGGAAGTTGGCTTTTGACGCTATTCAGGCAGGCATTCTCCAGGCAAAGAACTATCAGCCAGAAGTTAAGTTGACAGTGAATAAACGTTATAAACGTACTGATGTTTGTCGCCTCTTAAATTGGGAACGGCAAATTTCTGGCCAAAACATCGGGGGTTACTATCTTGAAAACCAAACCTGCCCTATCTTTGTGACTTACCACAAAAATGAAGATATTTCTGAAACAATTAAGTATGAGGATGAATTTTTGTCAAATACAGTCATGCATTGCTATACTAAAAATAATCGAACTTTGGGTAAAGGGGAGACTAACAAGATGTTTGCAGGTGTATCTGACGGAGCGCCAAGCAATCGTTATTACTTGTTTGTGAAGGAATCAGATGCCGAAGGGAAGGATTTCTTATATCTTGGCGAATGCGAAGTCGTAAAAGATTCCTTAAGACAGGAGTATCGAACGATAAAGGGGAAACAACATCCAATTGTTTCTTACGATGTGCGATTACAAACTCCAGTTCAGCAAGGATTCTACCATAACCTCATACAAAAGTAAGTGAGAAGATACATACATTTATACATACGATTACACTTAACATAATGCGTATACGTATAAATATATGTATCTTTTTGGCATGTGATAAATACTATTATATCAAGCTATTTTCATTAAGATAAATATAAATGTACATATAATAATATGTATGATGACAAATATAAAACTACATATAAAAGCATGTATGAATTTACGTATAATAAATTGATGGTTCAAGTTAATCGCAAAAATCAAATAGAAATGTTGAGGAGGAAATATTAAATGCAATAATTAGTACGTATAATCACAAATATAAAGATACGTATAAAATTATGTATATTTATACGTAATAAAATACGTATAAATATAGAGGATCCAACATTACATTTTAATTAATTTAAACATTGTGACTTGCTCAGTTATTACAATTAGTTTTTCTGATACGTATTTACGAAAGTCTGTAATAGGCACATATCAAAATAAATAAGAGGTTACGTGCATTTGTACATATAATCATATTTAATATATTACGTATAAATATATGTATCTTTTCAGTATGTGATAAATGTTGATGTATCACGCCATTGTTATTAAGGTAAATATAAGTATAATGATATGTATGATGATAAATATAAAATAGCATATAAAGATATGTGTTTTCGTACGTAGGAAAATATGTATAAAAGCAAAGTATTAATTTTACATTTTTAATCTAACTTCTAATATTGTTACGAATGCCAGTTCAACAAAGGTTAGTCATAAATACATACAAAGATAAGCAAAAATGTACATATTTTTATACATATAGTCACACTTAATTTTATATGTATACATATAAATATACGTATAATATTATTTGTTATAATACATATAAAAATATGTATAAAGTCACGTATGATTATATGTATAATCGAAAGATATCTATAAACAATTTGCTCCGAAGTATAGTATGGGAAAGGTAACTTTTCAATTTGAGAAACTAAAAAATAACTTTGTTGCTAAAATTGCGACAAAGTTATTGCTTAGAATTTGAATTTAATTTTCTTTAGAATAGCGAGCTTTAAGAGCCCATAAAATTGAGACGGTATCAATTACTTCTTGGAACATTGCTCCTACAAAAGCTGGAATAATCCCAAAGGAGGCAATTACCATCAAAATAGTACAGATAACAATTCCAATCAAGACGGATTGCTTAGCAATGCGAATGGTGTCTTGAGAAATAATCACGGCTTTAGCTACTTTAGCGAGGTCGTCTTTCAGAATAACAACATCGGCTGATTCACTGGCAGCAGAAGAGCCATGAGCACCCATGGCAATTCCGACATCTGCTGTGGCGAGACTGGGGGCATCGTTGACCCCATCACCAACCATAATGACCGGTTTATTTTCTGGAGCTAAGGCCTTGAGAGCCGTAATCTTATCTTTTGGTAAAAGTTCCGCACGTACATCTGTAATCCCAACTTTAGTCGCAACTTGTTCAGCTGTTGCTTTTTGGTCACCAGAGAGCATCATAAGCTTGGTGATCCCGTATTTTTGTAAAACAGTCATAGTGTGAGCTGCTTCTGGTCGGAGGTGATCACTAAAGGTAATATAACCGAGATAATGGTCATCTGAACTGACATAAATGGCAGTATTCTCACTTCCGGGTAACTTGAGGTCTTGGACCACAAACTTCTTTTTCCCCACTTTAATTAGGTGATTAGCAAGCTGGGCTTGAACCCCGTTAGCGGTGATTTCTTTAGAATTATTAACCGTTTGAAGTTCAATTCCTTGTTTTTTGGCATAGGCGACTAAGGAGCGGGCTAAAACATGGGTTGATTCCTGCTCGACACTCGCAGCTAATTGTAATAGTTCTTTTTGACTAATATCGCCTTGAGGTTGAATCGCTGCTACAGTTAAATGCCCATTAGTAATAGTTCCCGTTTTGTCGAAGGCGACGGTTTTAGCAGTAGACATCTTTTCGAGCATATCTCCAGTTTTTACAACTATCCCGTTACGTGAAGCACGACTCATTCCGGAGACTAAGGCGACAGGAGCTGCTAAAATCAAGGGGCAAGGCGACGCAACTACGAGGACTTCAGCAAAGCGTTGTGGGCTTCTCGCGATTAAAGCGGCTGCAAAGGCGATTCCGACAGCAATTATGGTAAATGGTACTGCATACCGGTCAGCCATCCGGACAAAATGAGCGGGAGTTTCTTCAGCTTTTTTAACTAATTTGATTAACTGCTGGTACTTACTATTGGCGGCGATTTGGCTAGCCTGCATGGTAATAGCATTTTCGCCATTAACTGCCCCGGACATGAGATTATCATTAAAGCCTTTTTCTTGTGGTAAAGATTCTCCCGTTAAGGACGACTCATCAAAATTACTAGTTCCTTTAATGATAAAACCGTCAACTGGTACCAATTCTCCAGGTTTAACTAGCAATTGATCACCAATTTGTACTTGCTCGACATCAATATCTTCTGTTTTTCCCGCAAGTAAACGGTGAGCTAGTTGGGGGGAATTGTCAAGCAGGGCCTTTAACTCAGTGTTGGCTTTTTTAGCAGCGTAATCTTCGAGAGCATCTCCTCCAATTAACATAACTAAAATAACCATGGCCGCCCAGTATTCGCTGACGGATAGGGTTGAGACAACCGCTAAAATTGCCAAGAGGTCAACGCCATATTTTCCAGATTTTAAAGTATGAATCATTTCCAAGAACATAACACAAGCTAGATAGGCTCCGACCAAGGTGACCAGAATTTGCGCCCACAAGGCATGTCCGAGAACAAATTGCAAAATAATAGCAACTAAAGCAATTGCGAGAATGATGATTAAACTTTGTTTGTGACTTAACTTCGACATAAAAATCACATCCTTACATTTCTCTTTACTTCTATTATAACCTAATCTAGATAAGAATGTTTCCGTTTTCACAAAAGATTGATTTTTTAAGGGAAAAGTAACCTTTTTAGTAAGAATGGCGTGGTGACTAGTGAAGGTTAGTCCTTGTTTGTATTTAGCTAATCAAAGATATTAATATAGGAGAGAAAATCTTGTAAATAAATGCGAGATAATTGCCACTCATTCCAATATTTCCAAGCGATAAAGCTGGTCAAATTTTAATTTCTGTCCGGAAACTAGTAGCGTTTGCTCAACTTTAACTGTATAAATCTTTTGTCTAAAACCTTAGTAGGGGGATACTTCTTAACAAGCAAGGCAGATTTGATTAATCAATTAAACACCGCTTTTATATGGTACTTTTACGGGTTAAAAAGTGCCTTAAAACAGGCATCCTATCATGTAATTAATTCTGATTACCCAATATGAGATAAGAAAAAAGATAAGACTTAAGATAAGACCTTATCCGTTTTATAGCTAATTGATATGACAAACTAACCAGTCCATTTTTGGCCTGGTTTTTTGTTTATGTCGTATCCAGTCCATAGAGGGCCAAATTAGGCCTTAATACAAGTATCCCCAGGAGTTGGGTGTAACCAATCGCCAATGTTTATAGAGTTAAACGGCTTTACAGTGCGCATCTCGGCATCAGCTTTCAGAGCCTGGCTTGTTGCGGAAGTTGTCCGACTATGGGAAAAATAAAAAGGCGGTTTTATTTCACTTATAAACATGTAAGTCGCTATCATCCCCTAGCAACGGCTCGGCTACTACCTCGAAAGCGTCAGCAAACTGATTACAAGCCTTTCTTCTTAACTGGTGATACATACTGTCGGAATATCCTATATTTTGAGCTACTTGCCACACTGCATAATTCTTTAAATACCTTAGTTCTAACAAGTTTTTACACCTTTCATCACAAGAATTAATAGCCGTTTGCACTGCTTCTACAATCTGACTAGCCCATGCTTTGCGGGTGTATCTTTCTTCTTGTCCGTTCAACTTGCTTTCTGATACTCTTTCACCGTAACTAGAAGATCCTATGCTAACACTAGCCATTACTTTCAGTCGTTCATAATCTTTTTTGAAAAAAGTATCAACTTTATCAGCGGTCTTTTTTTGGTCTACCTCATCAAAAATCATTTTTACACCTCTGCAATTTCTGCCACTTTTGGCAGGATTAGGATATAACTCAAACGCGGCTATTCTTCAGTCGTATTTGGGCTTTTTTTCTGCGGAAATTTTCCAGTTATGGAGAAAATAAAAGGACGGTTTTGTAGCGTTTTGTATAGTTTTCTTCTACCCCCCCGGGCTAAAAGAGGTCAATTCCGACAGCCTGGAGACCGGTGGGAAGGGCTTAACTTCCACAAAAAAACACAAAAATTCTCACGTGAGGGGGGTGTTTGGCGGCGGAAATTCCCGCTACCACTTTTAGCCATCGCCACAAATATCGATAGTAGCCCCCCCCACCTAAAAATTTTAAAAATTGCTCTCTGACACAAGATTAGAGCAACGTGCGCTCTTCTCAATCTCAAAATAGGGGCGGGGGATGTTAGCTACATTGCGGTCTAAGTTCTGCTCAGGTCGTCCATCATCCCACTAACCAGGTTTTGAAGTAGTATTTGTAGTTATAGTGTCCTTGGTCTAGATTTAACCTAGGGTGTTATAACCTCGTATTTTACGTTCTAAGCGTTTTTAACCTTTTCGGGTATTTATACCGTTCCTTATTTAAAATTCTATCACGGTTGAATTATCGTGGTAAAACATACCGTTTTAAGCTACTAAAATAATTTTTACAATTCTATGCGCTTAAAAGTGAAAGCCCGTTCTAAGGGATGTTATGTTATAGCCCCTGTAATTTTTTCCGGGGTGTCATGGTAAATTAAATTGACCTCGGATAAAAAATAGGCCCGTTAAAAAGACCTGTTTAAAAAAGACCCTAGATTATAATCTAAGGTCAGCTTTATATGCTTAATATTTTATTAACGTCCATCAACTCGGTTATTACTTCTTGGGTCAGTCGTTTATCTATTTTATGGGAGTACATGACTTTTAGTCCTTTCTGTAACTTGGTATAATAATTATATTCTTTAATTTTTTTCAGTATTGTACTTAGCCTTTGGCGGTCGAAAAATCGGCTATGTAACCAAGGCTTATTTTTTCTAATTGCCATAGTGTCATTTAACCTTGGTAAATCTAAGCTAGGTCTGAAAATGTTAGCAAACCTTAGCATTTTTAGTACCTGGCAAATCTGCCCCTACTCACACTAAAAGACCCCTTAGCGTTATTCTAAGGGGCTTTAATCTAAAATAAAGTTAATTGGTTGTCGTTGCTAGAATGATGGTGTACTTGCTTGGGTATCATCTTTCTAGCTTTTTTAATATGGTTATCATCTAACACTTCAAGGCTATATACGTTTATCTGATACCCTCGGTTAGTGATGCTTGCATGCATCCCCAAATAACCATGATTTACAAGCTCTAAGGCGTTCTTTAATAACTCGGCTCTATCTGTACCCAAACGCTTTTCAAGGCTCCTATCAACGATTACAAGCGGGGATGTTTCCAGTAGTAGCATGCCGTACATAACTTTAGCGTCTGCGCTTAATCGTTCATCGTTTAAAACCTGGTTAGGTATATAAAGTTCATCATGCATTACTGATCACCTCGCTAAATGCTTTCTTGACCTTTATAAAGTCGGTAGCAGACCATCCAAGCTTGTAAATGTCGCTGGGGGTTGCTTTCTTAAGTAGTTTACCAACGGCGTTATAATAAATGTCTCGGAGTTTCTTAAGCTCAATATTTTCCCTTTTGAGGTTGTTTATATCACATTCTAGTTTATCTATTTTCTTGGCCATTTTGATAGTTAGGCTATCACCAACCATCTTTACACCATGGCTTTCGTAAAATCTTAGGTCGTAAAAATCTTTGGTCGGTTTTAATCCCATTTTTGGCATCTTAGATAGTACTAGCATTCTAAGGTCATATAGGCTATTAATCTTTTGGGCATCCTCGTCATCAAGTATAAAGATTGTGCCATCATCTATAATACTTTTATTCAATAGATTTACTTGCAACGAGTAACTGTAAATGGTTTTAGTGTTATATAACAAGTCGTTGGTTGTTTTAATCATCTCTTTAGCCAAATAGGCCAAATCTTCCCACCCCCAAAAGTCGGAGGATGCTCGCGCCGCTTTAGTTGCTTTAATTGCTAATTGTTCATATCTTTTCATGTTTCTACCTCGATACCCGCCACTGTCCCGCCTTGATAGGCTCATTCTCATATCGTTTTTTTCAGTAATTTTTATATTCTGCCCGAATTGCCCCAATAAATCATTTATTAGGGCGGGCGTTTATCCCTTGATATATAAGGCTTTGCCCGAATTGCCCGAATTGCCCCAATAAAACACACACTCCCATATATTATTACTATTACTTACTACCTTTTTACTAAAATATATAAATAACTCTTTTTATTAGGGATATTAGGGATATTGGGGCAAACATTGTTATATCAAGGGTTTAACCTTGCCCCAATAACCTGTTTTATTGGGGCGTTATTGGGGCAAAATATTATTTTCTAATATATCCATGGCTTTTTTTGCCCCTTAGTCGTTCAACGAATGCCCAACCATCCTTAGCAAACATCCGGTCATTAATCGCTTTTGAGTCGGAGTTTTTGCCCCTAATCGTCATTTTATCGGGGTCTTGCTTTAATCCTACTGCCCAAATATCTTTGGTAGTAACGTAAGGAATTTTAATCCAAACGGCGGGCGCCTCGCTCATAGATTGTTCATAGATACTGCGCTTGTCATCAAGCGACAACTTGAAGTATTTTTCTTCATAGTCGGGAGGCGTGGTGCTTTCTAGGTATTGTTCAATTTCATCATCTACCATCGATTTTTCCTTGGCCCGTTCTTGTTCTTCTTTGGCTATTTCGACTAACTCGCTATCCTCTTTGATATCGATATAGTGCTTATATCCCGCCGTATACAGTGCTTTAGCCTCAGCTAGGGCTTGTAACATGTAACTATCATCCACTTTATGCGGATTTTTAGTTGCTGCATCCCCATTGCACCAAATTGGATAAAAGCGCCGTTCTCCGGTATCATCCTTTAGGAAAGTAGGCTTGTTGGTCGTTCCAATAAATACCGTCTTTCTTGCATGGTCTTTTGTAGTTTCGCCATAGGGGGAGCGGTAGTTGTCGTTGCGGCTGCTAATGAAGTTTTTTATCTCGTCTGTGCTAGATGCATTGAACGCCTTTAACTCGCTTATCTCAGCAACCATTTTGCTATTAAGCTTTAGCAAATCGTCTTTATCTTTCATAGATCCTAAGTTATCCACAAAAGAATTAGGGAAAATGGAGCTTACTAAATCACTTTTGCCAATGCCTTGGCCACCGTACAAAACCGGGACTAACTCAAACTTACAACCTGGCTCATACACTCGCTTAATCATCCCAGTAAACCAACGCTTAGTAATTTCTTTGGTGTAATGGGAGTTGGGAGCGCCTAGAAAATCAACAAACAAGCTTTCAATCCTGGGGATGCCATCCCATGCTACAGTTTCCACACGCTCTTTAACTAGGTTGCGGGTGTTATACTGCATCGCATAGGCTCTCAAACCAATATCAACGGTTGACGGGGTCGGGGTATAGTCAAAATTACTTTCAATGTAATACTTAAGGATATTGCTATTTGGCTTGTCCCATGGGATGTATCTGCCTTTATCATCAGCATACATAAGCAACTCTGAAAACTCGTCATAAAATGGTTTCGGAGCCTTAGGGTCATTCTTTAGAATAAGAATGATATTCTTAATACTTGACTCGCTCACGCCTCTGAGGCTCCGGACGCCTTTTTTATTCACTGCGCCCTTGGTAAAAACACCATCCTCAAACCAGGTCGGGAGGTTAAATGCCTCAGTCGGTACAATCGCTTTAGACTTAGTTGCTTGCTTGTGTTTCTTAATATTCATTGGGTCGCCGTTGTGTTTATTAATAAATTTTTGCATTTCTGCGCTTGGTTGTCTCATTGCATCATCCTCTTTCTTTCACACGTTCATAGCCTTTAATGGCGGATTTAAAAATATGGTTAATCTCTGCATCAGATAGGGGCGGAGTGAAGTACGCTTGGTTAATCGTCATTAGAAAATCATACAAGCCAGGTAAGGCGCCTAAATCAGCCATACCACACACCAACCAATACCAGGCAAAATTATACATGGTGTTATTTCTGCGGCCCTCTCCAATGCCTTGGGTTATCTCACTAAGCCAGTAAGCGCCTTTTGTCGGGTCAGTGTTCCTTTTCACATAATTAGTAGGGGGATGGTTGAAGTCTGTTTCATCCTCATACTTGGATATAAGAGCTTTAAAGCTAGGTAGGCTCTCTTTAATAGCATCAGCGGTTAATTTGGCGCCTTGGTGATAGGTGATTACTTCGCCTTGGGTAAACTGATTTCTAACTGGTAGTGAAAAAAGCTGCGCCGGTCGGGTCGTACTTTCATCCCAGTTACTTGTTAAAATCTGTTTATCAATAAGACCATAGATAAACCCCTTGGCAACCAAAATATACGTATCGGGAAGTAACGGCGGTGTTTCAATCAACAAACGATACCTAAGCCCATATCCCTTCAAACCGTTCTTAATTGTTGGGTATAGGATAAATTCTAAGGCGTCTAATAGTTCTGTCAGCCTATTTAAAAGCTTGTCGGGTGTATTTATGCTTGGGTTAATATTATCAAGGTCTAGCGCTAGAATATCCCTGCTTTGGATGGTGTCGTTACTTCGCCTATTGTCTGTAAGCATCCCGCTATAAGCATAATCAAGTTCCCTCTTTAGGTCTTTCACGTTGTCAGCGGAAACTGAAAAGGTCGGGATGTTATACCTTGCAAGGTAGTCTTTGAGCGTTCCAGGAACGGCTTGCATCACCTTGTTACTGTAACCTCTTTGTACATATAGCATCACCAACGCCCCTTATTTTCTCTAAATTCTAGGGATGATTTTAGTTGAATGATGCCTAATTTTAGGAGATGCTTGCTTGTTTTATCCATGCTATTCATCTTCTTTCAAGTAGTCTCGATGTTTCTCTAAAAACTTAGTAAGCGATATCTCCATTTTTTCATTGTTGTTTTCTTCGGCGATGATTTTTAAATCAATGATAAAACCGGGTTTTAGACTACCGGTTAGGTTACCGGTTGATAAAATAGCGTTTTGCTTGCGATTTTTAAGCAGGTTGTAAACTTTTTTTCCTAGGGTTAGGCTTTCGGGGGTGGTGCATATAGCCCACCTTGCACCTTTATCAGCAGCAATTAATTTAAAATCATCGTTCATTACTTAGTACCTCTCTTTTCAAAATAGCGCCCGGTTACTGCCTCATAAGTGGCTTGTCCCAGGAAGAAAAATGCGGCTACTGCATAGCAAGCCACGCTTTTCAATGGATGATCGCTTAAGTAAAAAGCCATTGAAATCACTCCGGCTACGATTGTTATAATTTCAGCTTTAGTTAAGTACATAAAAATTACCTCTTTCAGTTCCCGCCACAAACCCGCCTCTTTCTCCATTATGGGAAAAAATAAGGCTCACATTCATAAAGTTACATTGTAATTTAAGAGGTATCTCAGTATACTAATAACTGTTAGATATGTATTAGTTACTGAGATACTTCTTAGTAGGCCTTGGGTATTTGTCGATACTCAAGGTTATTTTTGGTTCATTGGTGATTTTCAAAATCAGCTAAAACCTCTATTTTCCTATTTCTGTTGGTAAAGGCGCCATTTCTAGCGTCTTAATCAGTCGCATGTATTTTGATGCCTCAGCTCTTAAATGAGCGGTCGCTTGTATTCTCTCGGAGTTGTCAGAGGGGAAATATAAGCCGTACGGTTGCCGCTTAGATGCACATATCGGAGCGCCTTTCTTTCGGCAACTTTCAGTAAGCCTGTCTAAGTCCCGTATATCGTTCCTATTTAACGGGTTTAACCCAATCAATCGGGCCAAATCAGCCCGTTTTTTGGCGTTTTTACTTCCATAAGGTATCAGCCCCATGAATTCTAGTTCTCGGACTGTAAAGCCATTCTTTTCAGCCATATAATCACTTCCTTTCTAATTTTGAATAATTGGGGGGATGCTATCCCTGGTAAGCTTTAATCACCACCCAAAATTTGTTATAATTTACTTAGCCACAAAACGGAGCGGGTCAATGCTTTTCTGTTTTTGTGCTTTATCTCTTTCTATTCACTGCCTTGTCTTGCTTTCAAAATCGGCAAGGCTTTTTTGTATGTTCATATTGTTCTTTCTCTAAAAAACGATTTAACGGCGTCTGCGGTGTAATAAGGCGTGTTTCCTACGTACGCTACCTTAAGACCTAATTTCTGCCATTTATCAACGGTCGCCGGTGAGATACCGCAAGCCTTTGCTAGGTTTTTTCTAGTGTAAACAAGCATATTAAGCTTTTCATCATCCCGCACCCGGTCAATTTCATCACGTACCAGGGTTGCAAGGTAGCCGCGTAAAGCTTGGTCTTGTTGTTCGGATAATGTAACTTCCAATGGCATTATTTCATCACCTCTAAATTTCTTTCTCGCATTTTTCAATTATCCAATCGTTAATTTTGTTAAAAGTTGAATTTTGTACTTTCAACTTTTCGCCCTTGATGATTGGATAAAGTGTAAAACGACTGATTTTAAGCTCTCTCGCAAGTGCCGCTATTGTTAGGTTATTTTCACCTCTTAAGCGTTTCAATAGCTTAACTTGGGATGCCGTAAGCTCTCTTTTTTGCATGTGATCACCTCCTAAAAATTACAATCGTTATATTTTCCGATTGCAATTAAATAATATAACGATTGTAATATTATTTCAAGAAAAAAATAACGTTTTGTTTTATTTTTTTATGGAATTTATCAATCTCTAGTGTTATTCTTTATAAAAAAGAGGTGATTTTAATGGAAAATAGAATAAAAGAATTGCGGAAGAAAAAAGGAATTACACAAAAAGAACTTGCTCAAATAATAGGTATCACACAAGCTGCTCTAAGTAATTATGAAAGAGGCAGGGCTCCTAGTTATGATATTGCGCATAAAATAGCTAACTACTTTGGGAAGTCAATAGCGTACGTATTGGGGTATGTCGATGAAAGCTATTCGGACCCCAGGAATGATGATTTTTTAGAGGCGGGGAAAATAACTTCAAACCTTGGAAACATAGAACTATTCGATAAATTAATAGCAACTTGGTCTGATTGGGATGATAAAAATTTCAATGAGAAAATACCAAAATCAACTAAGGAATTAATAGGGGAAAATATTCAGACTTTTTTAAATAGTTATTCTAGTATCGTGTATTTCTATGAGGCGAAAGACACCCCTTTAAAGGACACTGGCGATTATGAAAAACTTCTAAAATTGGAAGGTGCACTTTTGAATGCTTTTAATAATTATCATCACAAGGTTAACAATGATATGCTAGAAAATGAAAAAATAAAGTTAAAAATCACATTACAAGGACTTCTTGCTGCGCTTATAAACACCTTAAATAAGGAGTCGGGGCTTTTTTAAAGATAACCATCCCACCGACTAAGATTTATGCCAACATTAGCCAACCTCAAAAAACCTGAGCAATTCTTAGCTACCTAACAGGGCTTAATTTTCAGTTCAGTGTCTTAAGCTAGGGATGTTAGCAACCTTGGAAAGTCCAGTATTTTTCAGTAAACACCTTGCAACCTTAGGTTTTCTTTGGGTGCAACTTTTTTGCTTTTGGGTGCAACTTAAAATTATCAGTTCTTCTTGTCGTACCACTTAGCTATAAAACGGAGCGGGTCAACTTCTGTTTAGAGAGGTACAATAATGACAAAAATTAAAGAATACACTACCAAAGGCCAAACTAAATACAAGTTTGCCTTTTATGCCGGGATTGATGATGTTACCGGCAAGAAAAAATATATCCATAAGCAAGGGTTTAAGACTAAAAAAGAGGCACGTCTTGCGGTTAGCCGTCTAGAATTACAAAAAGCAAGCGGTGAGCTTTCACCACTTACCAATAACAATTTAACTTTTGAGGCGGTTGCGGATCAATACATGGAGGCCAAAAAGCATTCTATCAGAGATAGCACTTATCAATATCAAGCGGGATGGCTCAATAACCATATTCTAAAATCGTTTGGAAAATTGAAAATACAGGCTATTAAGGGCTATCAATGCCAAAATGCTATTAATGACTGGTTTATTAAATCACCTAGCGCAATAGACCAAATAGCCGCTTTAGCTAATCAGGTTTTTAGTTATGCTATCAAGAATGGCTATATTAATAAATCACCTATGCAAGCGGTCATTTTGCCTAAAAAGCCGGAGAAAAAATTGACTGATAATTATTTCACCAAGGAAGAGTTAGCCTATTTTTTGGAATACGTGAAGAAAAATAAACCGGAGAGATACCCGCTTTATCGCTTTCTAGCTTTTAGCGGTGTAAGAATTGGTGAGGCTTTGGCCCTAACCTGGGATGATATAGATTTCAATGCTGCTACTGTAACTATCGATAAAACAATATCAAGGGGACTTAACGGCCCTAAGATAGAGCGCCCTAAGACTAAGGCGGGGTGGCGCAAAATAGCAATGGATAAAATCACCATGCAAGCCCTGGCATCCCAACAACAAGCCCAAAATAAAAGGCTCTTTGCTTTGGGACTTTTAAATACACTGCCTAAGCCGTTGCCCGTCTTTGATAATGGGACGGGGAGGCGCCCGTACATCACCACCGCCAAAAAACAGTTACAAGCAATCTACCGCAAACTACCAAGCGACTTTAAAAAGATAACCTTACATGGTTTTAGGCATACACACGCCACGTTATTAATTGAAAGCGGAGCTAGTATAAAGACCGTTCAGCAACGGCTAGGGCATGCTAATATAAGTATGACTTTGGGTGTCTATGCGCATGCCACTAAGAAAATGGAAACTGATGCTATTAATCGCTTAAATATGTATTTTAGTAACTAAAAGATAAGACTTAAGATAAGGTTTTTTGTAAGATTTCATCTTAAGTAGTGGTATGAAAGCAATTAAAAGGGCCTTACCTTTTTATTAATCAAAAAGGCACCATCCGAAGATAGCACCTTAGTACTTAATTGTCCTCACAACTCAAAGAGGAACTTCTAGTCTTTTTATTCATCATACGGATGGAACAATTGTTTGTGACTACCGAGACGAATAAATCTAAATATTTTTTTCTTCTCAATTTCAGTGTATATTACTAACAAATCTAACTTACCATCAAATAAGTGGAAATCCATATTTCCGTTATATGGTAAGGATGGATCCACCAAGAGATGCGGATTATATTCTTCGGGTACTTCACCATACTCCAAAATATACTCGGTAATTGCCTGCAATTCTTCTCTTAAATTGCTTACCTGAGTTTTCCAGTATCTAACATCATTGATGAATTCCTGGTCATAGCGAATTTGCCACTTACTCAACATCAAATAACTCCTTCATCGCATCAGTAGCATTATCAAAAGTTTTCGCCGTGACAGGAATAACACCTTCTTCTTCTGCATAAGCTCGAATTATTGCTTTCCTTGTCTTGTCATTAAACTTAACTTTTTTGACTTCAGGTTCTGTCTTAATTTCAAACGGAACTTTACCTTGAATCAAGAATTGTCGAGCTGCTAAATTAAAATAACCATTCAAGGTTAAACCTGAGGCAGCTAATTTCTTAACCAATTCTTCTCGCATGTCTTCTTCTAGACGAATTGTGGAAGCAACTGTTGCCATATTAATCGACCTCTTTTCTTGTTTTTGATATCTATATGATACCACTTTGATTGAAAAAAGTAACCTATTTCAATTTGAAAGAATTTCCAAGCGATAAAGCTGGTCAAATTTTAATTTCTGCCCGGAAATTAGCAACATTTGCTCAACTTTAATTGTATAAATCTTTTGTCTAAAACCTTAGTAGGGGGATACTTCTTAACAAGCAAGGCAGATTTAATTAATCAAAAAGGCACCATCCGAAGATAGCACCTTAGTACTTAATTAGTCTTCAAGCCAAAACTTAAGTAACTTCTTAAGTACTTTTTTGATTGTACCCGTAGGCACAATGATAAATAAGATGTAAATTGACATCAGGAGTTTCCTCCTTCCTTGTACAATTTAGGCTGATAAGACATATAACGTACAAAGAAAATTATAGAATAACGCACTAATTAGTGTTATAATAACGATGATGAATAGGATGTATAACGTACAATAAACTGGCGTGATAAACCAGTTTTAAGCGTGGGGGACTAGCGAAAGTTAGTCCTTTTTTGTGTCTAGTTACTCGAAACCAATAACATAAAAAATCCCGCAAGTAATTGCGAGATAATTGCTATCTATTCCAATATTTCCACACGATAAAGCTGACCAAATTTCAACTTCTGCTCGGAAACTAGCAAGGTTTGGTCCAACTCTAATACTTTCTCGGCAGTCCCAATCAATTCAACTTCCTTTTCTTTCTTCTGATCATAGTAATTCACCCATACTTTAACTGGCAAGTCCTCTTTAACTTGCACCAAGGCTTGGGCCAAAACCTCTTGTTCATCACTGGCTAAAATCTGCTGGGAAGACCTTACCTCAGCCTTTTGTGCCAATAACTCCTCATAGCCTGTCAAGGCTACAAAAGGCATGAATTGGGCAGCACATTCCGCGCGAGGCATGGCGGGGTGAGCCCGTGATTTGGGCGTTGGCAGGTCCCACATATCCCGATAGCGTTCCGTTGACGGAAAGAGCTTACTCATGACTGATGTCCTCCAATCTGATTATTTCTTTGCTTGCCTGTTGCTTCCTCCAAAAGACTACTGGCCTTGATGATGGCATTTTTCCCAAAACGTTCCCGCAAGTTATTCACGATTTCTTGACGTTGGTGCTCTTTATTTTCAGTTTCAAGATTCTTGGGCGTTTCGGCTTGGGTAAAATCAGCAAATAAATCTAACTGTTGACTGACTTGCACCCGATCAGCTGCCTCAGCTGGCATGACATCGCTGGCCACCACGGTAATTTTTCGGATTAGCATTTTCGGGTTTACTTGGCACTGATAAATCTCTTTAAAACCCTTGAATAACTGACTTTGTAGGTCGGTATAGCGTTCAAAATTATAGCTCCCGTGGTCATGTTTGGGTAACGCCCGGCCATAGTAATCCGTGGCTAAAGCTCCTTGATAACCTTGTTTTAAATTCTTAACATCATAGTCAATTGTCAGGGTTAATTGCTTAGTTTTCAGCTTTTTGCGGTTTAAATCCAAGGCTAAGTTATCCGACATTTCCCGTAAAATTACCAATCCTTCTTGGAAACTATAAGGACGCATCAGGACTTGGCCCGAACCAAGACTGTGGCGCTTAGGTTGATAAGCCTTAATATCCGTAATCGTCGTCGTTTCTTCGCCCCAAGCATGGTCAATTAGAAGTTCGGCATTTTTGCCAAACTCCTGGTAAAGCACCTCGGCATTCATCTTGTCAGAAAGTGTTCCTAGTGAGCAACGGGCAATGTCGCCCATCGTCTGAAGGCCGAGTTTTTCCAAGCGCTTGGCATAGCCCCGACCAACGCGCCAAAAATCTGTCAAGGGTTGGTGGGCCCATAAATACTGACGGTAGTGCTGCTGCGAAAGTTGCGCCATCCGCACGCTATCTTTGTCAGCCTTGAATTTCTTAGACACAATATCCAAGGCAACCTTGGCCAAATACATATTTTCGCCAATGCCCGCTGTTGCGGTAATTCCCGTTTCTTCCTTAATATCAAGAATAATCTGCTTAACTAATTCTTTGGCCGTGAGCTTGTAGGTTTCCAAGTAGTTGGTAACATCCATAAAGACTTCATCAATGGAGTAGACGTGAATATCTTCCGGAGCTATGTAGCGTAAATAAATTTCGTAGATTTCCGAACTCTTTTCTAGATAATGTTGCATCCGTGGAGGTACAACTTGAAAATCAACCTTGGCCCGCGGATTTTTCTTCAGCACATGTAAATATGGACTCTTAGCGTAAAGTCGTCCTACTTGCCGGTAACGTTGATAGTTTAGGTCTTGAACTTTCTGTTTAACCTCGTAAAGGCGTGGTCTACCGGAAACTCCTAATTGTTTTAAGGCGGGAGACACTGCCAGGCAAATAGTTTTATCGGAACGACGATTATCAGCTACCACAAGGTTAAAGTCTAGGGGGTCTTGGCCTAAAGCCACGCACTCCACCGAAGCATAGAAGGATTTCAAGTCAATGGCGACATAAGTTGACATAAAGCACCAACTTTCTAGGTTTCGTTAAATTTATTATACCACTTTTGGCAACTTTTTTGAAAATCTACGTCCTTCTTGATGATTCAGTTGGTTCTTTCATTTTGTATGGAGGCGTTGGAAAATTATACATAAAAAATCAGCCCCGACGAGCTGATTTCTAACGATTAATCTTGAACCCCTTCGTGTGGCGCCAACTGATTTTTGAAACGGGTTGGGTCTGTATCGTCGGGGTCGTTACTAATGTGCATTAAAGAATGGAATGTATTTTGTAAGAGATCCCAGTAAGCAGGGGAGATATTTAAATCTTCCAAATCTGAAGGTGATAATGTATAACGAATAGCCCCTTCATCGTTGTCCATTACTTTTTCAATCCAACGAGGTTCACGAATATATTCACGACCAATTGCCACTAATTCAATGCCTTCATCCATTACATTTTCTGCTTCCTGTGGCGTTTCAACACTCCCCACTGAAATTAACGGTAAACGTCCATTAACTTGTTTTTTAATCTTATAAATAATTGGTTCTTCATCTGATTTATCAACCAGAGAAGTTCGGAATACATAGCCCATAGAAACATGGAGATAATCCAATGGTTTATCTGCTAATTTATCAATTAACTTCAAGGTATCATCTAACCTAATTCCCGGTTCTTCAATTTCTTCAGGAGAAATTCTATATCCTAAAATAAATGGTCGGTCAGCATATTCTTCAATAATTCTGTAGGCTTCATCAACAACCGCTAATGGGAACCGCATTCGATTTTCCAGAGAGCCACCCCATTTGTCTGTTCTTCTATTTGAGTGGGGAGAGAAGAATTGTTGAATTAAATAAGTGTTAGCACCATGAATTTCAACACCGTCAAATCCAGCTTGGATTGCTCGTCTTACTGCTTGGCCGAAATCTTTGATTGTTTGCTCAATTTCTTCTTCACTTAGAGCTCGTGGTGTTTCATAACCTTCACGTGGTGCAGGAACCGCAGAAGCACTTACTGGAGGTTGGCCCCCTAGAACTGCAGAATTACTCATTCGACCTGCGGAGAATATTTGCAAAATGGCTTTCGTACCATTGTACTTCATTGCTGAAGCCATTTCTCTTAAACGTGGAATGAAAGCATCATCAGTAACCGCTAATTCACCAGGAAATCCTTTACCGAGATTATTAACATTAGCAACTGGTGAAATGAACATACCAACCCCACCGGCTCTTTGGCGGAAATATTTAAGTTCTTGATCAGATACTGAACCATCCGCCAAAGCAGATCCTTCAGTCATTGGTGGAATAACAACGCGATTTTTAAGTGTGACCCCGTTTTTTAAAGTATAAGGTTCTAAAAATTTGTAATCAGTCATAGAGAAACTCCTCCTTGATATAAATTTCACATATATTATAAAGCGCTTTCTTTTAGTGTGTCAATTATTTTGATTGGTATTTTCCCTGAACCTTTCCTGCAAATCATTCATGATTAACACTAAGGAATTTTCAATTTTACTTGTAAAAAGTAATTGAAGCCAGCTTGACGCTAGGATATTATTAGTATGTAAATACAAAGAAAAAGAGGCGATGTTGGTGGCATATATTGAAGTCAAAAATTTAGCTAAACGTTATCATATGGGTGAAAATGTGATTGAAGCTAATCGGGAGGTCAATTTCGAAATTAACCAGGGTGAACTGGTTATTATTTTAGGTTCTTCGGGGGCTGGGAAATCAACCTTGCTTAATATTTTGGGAGGAATGGATACCGGCGATGAAGGGCAGGTCATCATTGACGGGACGAATATTTTAACCTACAACGATCGCCAACGAACGGATTACCGACGAACGGATGTCGGATTTGTTTTCCAATTTTACAATTTGGTGGCTAATTTGACAGCCAAAGAAAATGTGGAATTAGCGGTTGAAATTGTGGCGGATCCCTTAGATCCAGTAGAAGTTCTCAAGGAGGTTGGTCTGGAAGCTCGAATCGATAATTTCCCAGCGCAACTATCCGGAGGGGAGCAACAACGAGTCTCTATTGCACGGGCTGTGGCTAAACAGCCTAAGTTGCTTTTATGTGACGAACCGACTGGAGCTTTGGATTATCGAACGGGGAAGCAAGTTTTGAAAATTCTTCAAGACATGTCCCGCAAAAACGGGGCAACGGTAGTGATTGTAACTCATAATGGGGCTTTGGCACCGATTGCTGACCGGGTGATTCATATGCGAGATGCTACCGTGCAAAAGGTTGAACTTAACGCGCATCCTCAAGATATTGCGATTTTGGAATACTAGGGGGCTATGATGAGTAAGAAAAAATACTGGAAAGATGTCCGCCAATCCTTCTCAGCTTCCTGGGGTCGGACTTTATCAATTGTCTTCCTATTAGCTTTAGGAGCAACGACCTTAATTGGTTTGAAAGTCGTTAGCCCTAATATGGAAGCTACTGGACAAAAATATATTGAACAAACTAAGATGGCGGACTTAATGGTGATGTCTGATTATGGTCTAACTAAAACAGATGTCCAAGAACTCAAAAAAGTTAAGGGTGCCCAAGTCGAGGCTGTTAAATTACAAGATGTAACGATAAAAAAGACTAACCAGGCAGTGCGGATTTTTTCCAAGAGTCAGTACATTTCGCAAGATCAAGTGGTAGTTGGCAAGCTTCCTCAAAAGGCTAATCAAATTGCTTTGGCGGAAAAGTTGCGGGGTAAGTATCATTTAGGTGATAAGATTAGTTTTGATCGCGGGAAGAATGATAGTCTTAAGCGGACACAATTTACGGTAGTTGGTTTCATTAAATCAGCGGAAATTTGGTCGGAGGAAAATCTCGGTTCTTCTAGTGTCGGAACCGGTGAGTTGCAAGCTTATGCTGTGACAACTGCTGGGGCCTTCGAAACGAATCTTTATGGCTTGGCACGGGTGCGTTTTACAAATTTGAACGATCCTTATTATACCGATACTTACAAGGCTAATTTAAAAAAAGACCAAGCTAAACTCAAGGCGACCTTAAAAGATAACGGTACCAAGCGTTTGCATGAATTACAGGCAAGTGCCCGCCAAAAATTAGCTACTAACCAAGCTCAAATTCGGGCGTTAGAAACTCAAATTTCCCAAGCTCAGGCTTTAGGAGTTGATGTGAGTCAAAGGCAAGCCGAAGTGACTAAGGCTCAAGCTAAGTTAGCAGTGAGTCAAAGACAAATTGAAGCAATGGCGAAGCCAACGTATACGGTCTACAATCGGGAAACTCTTCCTGGAGGAAATGGCTATAGCACTTATGCAACGGCGACCTCTAGTATTTCTGCCGTCGGTGATATTTTCCCACTGGTGCTTTATTTGGTGGCAGCGCTGGTAACTTTAACGACGATGACACGTTTTGTCGACGAAGAAAGGGGCAATGTGGGACTTTTTCGGGCTCTAGGTTACACTAAACATCAAGTCGTGATGAAATTTGTCCTCTACGGTTTGGTAACAAGTTTTCTCGGAACCACGATTGGGATTATGGTCGGAAATTATGGTTTATCGCCCATTATTGGTAAGATCGTGACTGCCGGTACGGTGGTGGGGGCTTCTAAGCTATACTTCCACCTTAACTACATTATCATTGCCTTTATGGCAGCACTATTTTCAGCAGTTTTACCAGCTTATTTAGTGGCCCGTCGCGATTTAAGTGAGCAACCAGCCCATCTGTTACAAGCTAAGCCCCCTGTTGCTGGATCCAAGATTTTCTTGGAAAGAATGAGCTTTATTTGGAAACGTTTCTCCTTTACGCAAAAGGTAACCGCACGTAATATTTTTCGTTATAAACAACGGATGTTAATGACCATCTTTGGGGTGGCTGGCTCAGTGGCTTTGCTTTTCGCAGGGCTTGGAATTCAAGCTTCGATTTCTGGCGTTTCGACCAGTCAGTTTCAAGAGATTCTTAAATACAACCTAATTGTGGTAGAAAATCCGCAGGCTACGAAGGCTCAAAAAGCGAAAGTAGCGACTTACCTTAATCAAAAGGCAACAGGTCGTCGCGCGGTACAGTTGGAAACATTGGAAGAAAAAATTTCCGGGGTCAGTGATAAGCAAGATATTAATCTGATTATCAGTCAGCCCCAAGGTTTTGCCAAGTATGTTAATTTACGCCAACGTAGTAACGGTCAGGCTTTAAAATTAAATAATCGGGGCATAATCTTGAGTGAGAAATTGGCCAATCTTTATGGCGTGAAACCTGGTCAAACGATTAACTTAAAGTTAGCCGGTAAGCAACGCCAAATCAAGGTGGCAGGGATTACGGAAATGTATGCAGCCCACTTTATCTACATGAGTGCGGATTATTATCGTATTTTGACGGGCAAGGATTATCAGACGAATGCTAGTTTAGTTAAGCTTAAGGATAATCGTCTCGGCCCTGCTGGAGATACGGCTGCACATCTGCTGAAAATGTCAGCAGTCGGTGTTGTTTCACAAAATAACTCCGCTGTTCAACAACTAAATAAGGTGGCTGGATCTTTGCAGACGGTAATGATTATTTTAATTATCCTTTCGGTATTATTAGCAGTGGTTATCTTGTATAACTTGACTAACATCAATGTTTCTGAACGAATTCGAGAACTCTCAACGATTAAGGTGCTTGGTTTCCATAGCAAGGAAGTTACTATGTACATTTATCGTGAAACCATTACACTATCGTTTGTCGGAATTATCGTTGGTCTAGTGGGTGGTTTTTACCTCCATAAGTTAATCTTAGGTATAATTGGTTCTGATCAAATCATGTTCAATCCTAGTGTGGGGCTATATGTTTATTTAGTACCAACGGTGGCAATTATTGTCATTCTCTTCTTACTAGGACTCTTGGTAAATCATATTTTAAAGCGGGTCGATATGCTAGAAGCCTTAAAATCAGTTGATTAAATTTGAAGAGGCTGGGAAAAAATTAACTTTTTAGCTAGAACCTAGAAAATAACCATAAAGAAGTGTTAGAAATCAATGCTTTCAGCAGCATGATTTTCTGGCACTTTTTAATTTTTAAGACTTTTTTCCAGCTGCTTTTTGGCAGTTAGCACAACAGCTAGAGGCAGATATACCATTAAAAATGGCGATAAAATTATTGAAGAAAAAGTTATTTGATTTTTAAATCGAAAACGGATGAACAAATGTTGCTGTTGCTAGTTAGACCTGAAATTTTAACATTAAAAAAATTTTTTTAAAAAAAGTATTGACCAAAAAGTTAATTCAAGGTATGATATTTCTTGTCGCGAGTTAGTACGACGTCAAAATTAAATTAAAAAAATTAAATCTTGACAGTTTTTACTTAACTTGCTATGATATAGAAGTTGTCGCAAGACAGCGAGTAGATCTTTGAAAACTAAACAAAGT
>NZ_AZFH01000095.1:0-323 GCF_001435735.1 Ligilactobacillus equi DSM 15833 = JCM 10991 | reverse complement strand
GTTTTATCAAAGATAATTACATAGCGGTATGGTTGGTAGAGACTAAAATCTGAGGCAAACCAACCATTCAATGCTATGTTATGACCTTTAACACTTACCGTATCAACCGACCCAGCTGATTGATTAAATTTCCGTACCCATGACCACTGATCATAGTATTTACCGTTACCATCACTATCGTTAGATTGGCGCATCACAATTTGATAATCATGATTGTTATCAAACTCAAGTTTATCTACCTCAAACGTAGCTGAAAAACCACTATCTAACGGTGCATAGTTATTCGGATATACTTTCTGCACATCAGGACGATTTACTTTGGT
>NZ_AZFH01000094.1:0-217 GCF_001435735.1 Ligilactobacillus equi DSM 15833 = JCM 10991 | reverse complement strand
TCAAATAAAATCAAGTATTTATTTGGTGCTTTAAAAGCATTTGCATCAAAAGACCAACCTGAAACCTCTAACTTATTACCAACTAACTTAAAACTGTCTAAGGCATACGCAACTTGACTCAAATCTTTTGCTTGAGACCAAAAATCCTGTCGTTGGCCTTCACCATCCTTAGCATCACTAGAGTAGCGAATCACCACTTGCAACTTATGTCCGGTTA
>NZ_AZFH01000093.1:0-437 GCF_001435735.1 Ligilactobacillus equi DSM 15833 = JCM 10991 | reverse complement strand
GACTTCAATGAAAGCTTAATTGTATTAGTCTTAGCATCGAAATTAGCAACGTAATCACTTGTTACATCATTTCCGTGATTGTCAGTAACTGTGTAATCAACGAATTTTAATGCAGGATCTAACTTATCAACAATATCGTGAGATGTTAAATCATTTGTACGTTGAGCAGGGTAGTCCTTAGTAGCAATGTCATAAGTTAGAGTTTCACCCTTAACAATAGTCTTACCAGAGATATCTTGGTTAGAATTGTTAATCACAGTATTTGCGGTCTTCTCAGCTACAGGAGTAACCGTCAAGTTGTGAAGTTGAACATTAACTTTTTCTGGAGCAGGTTTTTCAACGGCCAACTTATCTAAGCTAAAGTTCGTGCTTACATCACCATCAGCATATGGAGTGAAATTATCATAGTGATAATTTACAGTATCTGGAGTGACTGT